>NZ_CAMVDO010000030.1 GCF_947166265.1 uncultured Fibrobacter sp.
TGAAGCCGATCATCTGCATTGGCGAAACCCTCGACCAGCGCAACGGCGGCATCCTGAAGGAAGTCCTCGGCCTCCAGATCAAGGGCGCCTTCAAGGACGTTTCTGCCGAAGACGCCGCAAAGTGCGTTCTCGCTTACGAACCGGTTTGGGCAATCGGTACTGGCGTTACCGCTACCGACGAACAGGCTCAGGACACCCAGGCCTACGCTCGCTCCGTTGTTAAGGAAATCTACGGCGAAGCCGTTGCCGAAGGCATGCGCATCCAGTACGGTGGTTCCATGAAGGGCGCCAACGCTGCTGGCCTCCTCGCTCAGAAGGACATCGACGGCGGTCTCATTGGTGGTGCAGGCCTCAAGGCTAACACCTTCATGGAAATCATCGCCGCTGCCGAAGCCAAGTAATTCTTGGTTCAGGCTCGTTCGACCATAAACTTTAAATTCAAGGTATAAACGACTATGACAACTCTCTTTTGGATTGGTATCGTCCTGCACGTGTTCCTGTGCTTGTTCCTCATGTTGCTCGTCCTGGTTCAGAACGACAAGATGGGCGGCCTCGCAGGTCTCGGTGGCATGACTTCGCAGTCCGCTTTCTCTACCGCAGGTGCCGCGACCTTCATCCAGAAGTTGACCCGTGCCGTGGCCGTGATCTTCTTTATCGTCGTGTTCGCCCTCGGCCTCATCACTGCCAAGCAGGACCAGGCTGTGGAAGAATCCTCGATGCAGAAGGCTACCCGCGAAAACGCTGCCCAGCAGCAGGCTCCCGCTCCGGCTCTTCCGGCTGACTTTGCAGCACCCGCTGCACCGGCCGCCGATGTTGCACCGGCAGCTGAAGCTCCCGCCGCTGACGCCGCTCCGGCTGAAGCCAAGTAAGGATTTTGTCAGGCTGTCGCTGGGTTAGTCCCGATGACAGCCGACAAACCTGCGGTCGTGGTGGAATTGGTAGACACGCTAGCTTGAGGTGCTAGTGGGAGCGATCCCATGACAGTTCAAGTCTGTCCGACCGCATTACGAAGTCCGCCCTTGTGAAAGGGCGGATTTTTTTTTTGGCATAGCCGCAGTGTATGAGGTCGGGCCTTTGGCCCTCTGAGGAGTGAGCACGGCGCTTCGCGCCTTTGAGGTTTTATGGTCGCGCCGTTGGCGCCATATTTTAACACAAAGCACAGCAAGTGCGACCTCACAGCTCAAAGGCTTGCAAAGCAAGCCGACCTCATATCTCTTTTCTACCTTTTCCCCAGAGGTTTTTTATGCAGAATTCTATTGTTGCCCCTGTTGGCGTTTTGGGCTTTGGCGTCGAAGGCCAGAGCACGTTCAATTACCTTGTCCGTAACGGAATCAAGGACATCGTCGTGATGGACAAGAACCCGGTGAAATTGCCGGAAGTGCCTGCCGGCGTGAACGTTAAGGTAAGTAGCGGAGACAATTACATGGACGGTCTGAAGGACTGCGTGACCGTGGTCCGTTCGGCAGGCGTCTACCCGATGAGTCCGGAGCTTTTCAAGTTCCAGATGAACGGAGGCTTACTCACAAGCCAGATTCAGCTGTTTTTAGAACAAACTAAGTCGAAGAAGACCGTTGGCGTTACGGGAACACTCGGCAAGGGATCTACCGTGAGCATGATTAGCCACATTTTGACGAAGTGCGGCGTGAACAACGAGATTGGCGGCAACTTCGGTGTGCCGGCGTTGGACTTGCTCGAAACAGAAACGACAGACCGAGTGAGCATTCTGGAGCTTTCGAGTTTCCAGCTGATGACCTTGTCAGTTTCACCGGATGTAGGCGTGGTTCTGCGCGTTTCGACGGAGCACTTGGACTGGCACAAGAGCGTCGAGGAATACCGCGACGCGAAGGCGAACCTGGTACGTTGGCAGAAGCGCGCCGGCACCTGCGTGTACCTGAAGGATGCTGAACCCACCGTAAAGATTGCAAGCGAAAGCCCCGCTGGGACAAAGTACGCTGTGAGCCTCAAGGATGGTCCGAGCGCAGGCGACGGAGACGCCGTGATTGACGGCGCCACCCTCGCAATCGACGGCGAGAAGCTTTACCTTTCGGACTGCAAGGTCCGCGGAATCTACCAGCTGGAAAATATGGCGGCGGCGACCCTCGCCGTGAAAGCCCTCGGAATCAAGGTGGCAGACGCCTTCGAAGCGTTGAAAAGCTACGAGACACTCCCCTTCCGCATGGAATTCAAAGGCGAGAAGAACGGCATTGAATTCTACAACGACAGCTACGCCACTCGCCCCGACGCGACGATCGCCGCAACGGCCAGCATGAAACGCCCCTTCGCGCTCATTCTCGGCGGCTCCGAAAAGAATGCGGACTTCACCGAACTTTCGAATATTCTGGTGAAGGAGCGCCCGAACCTGAAGCGAGTCGCGCTCATCGGCGCTACCGCCGAACGCATGTTCGAATCCTTAAAGCAGGCCGGGCTTGAAACCGCTGGCGAAGACGGAAAGGGCATTCCCGCAAGCATTTTCCCCACGCTCGAAGAAGCTTTCACCGACAGCCTGAACATTGGCAAGGGCGGTACAGTCATCATGAGCCCCGCCTGCGCAAGTTTCGGACTTTTCAAGAACTACAAGGTCCGCGGACAGGTGTTTGATAAGTTAGTTGCAGAAGTGTAATTCGGAATTTCAAAAACGGAGATTCCCGACTAAATCGGGAATGACATACTTGAGAGAAAAAATCATCTTTTTTCTAAAAATTTCGACTTCACCCCTTTACAAGATTCAATATTTAAACTAAATTTGTTGCCGTTCCGCTAAGGACCACGCGGTCGTGGTGGAATTGGTAGACACGCTAGCTTGAGGTGCTAGTGGGAGCGATCCCATGACAGTTCAAGTCTGTCCGACCGCAGAAAAAAGACTCAGTGAAAACTGAGTCTTTTTTTTTGGCCCTTTGCTTCGACTACGCTCAGCACAGGTTTAAGCTCAGGGACCTTACAGCTTGTCAAACCACAGTGCGGGCCAGGGACCTATTTTTTTCACTTTTTTTAGCGCCATTCATTTCCAAAATCAAAATTTTATACTAAATTTGCGCTGTTCCGCTAAGGACCACGCGGTCGTGGTGGAATTGGTAGACACGCTAGCTTGAGGTGCTAGTGGGAGCGATCCCATGACAGTTCAAGTCTGTCCGACCGCAGAAAAAAGACTCAGTGAAAACTGAGTCTTTTTTTTCAACCCTTTGCTTCGGCCCTTGAACCTATTTTTTACTTAGAAAGGGCCTTCACGGCATCTGTCAGGCGATTGATCGCCTGGATGAGTTCATCCATCTTGGCTTCGCTCACGCCACCCTGCACAACGGCGGCGGCATTAGTGGCTGTCGCAGCAGCAGAAGCCAAGGCCCCTGATGCCGAAGGGACAGATTCCTTTACAGGAACCTTGCCGAGCCAGATGTCCGGCCAACGGTCATTACCGGTATGGTAGGTAACGCGAGTTGCCGATTCGACCGGTTCACCAATCTTCCAGATGTACAGTTCGTAGTCGAACAAGTCGTGGTCATGGCCCTTGTCGGTTGCCCCCCAGACAAGCCACTTGCCATCGGGAGAAAGGCGCGGGAAGTATTCGTGGCTACGACGACCGGGCAAGTCCATCAGTTTCACGTTCTTGGGAATCCCAAAGAAACCGACCTTTTCAATCTGCTTGCCATCCTTGGCGCTGAACCAGAGGATTTCACTCGGAGCAGCCGTGCCACCGTTACCCGTCGGGTTCACGCGGTAAAGCTTGGATCCGTCAAAATTCCAGTCAATCTGGCAACCGTCGCCGGACTTGGTCCAGGCATTCTTTGCCAAATCCCACACGCCCGTTTCGCGCATGGAACCGCGGAGCGTGATCGCCAAATGCTTACCGTCGGGGCTCATGTTCGGCTCCTGCAGAATCACGCCGGACTTGTTAAAGGCCTTTTCACCATCGAGCACAAGGGTCTCTTTCTTGCTTGCAAGGTCCATCGTGAACACCTTGCCGGCGCGGCTAAACACAATCGACTTGCCGTCGGGTCTCCAGGTACCCCACGTGGCGTTGTCCACCACCTTACGAGCGTTTTCGCCCGAGATGTCGACCATCCACAAGTCCCACTTTTCCGGGTAGTTGGCATCGTTTTCGGGAACCCAGCCGCCCTTGCTGCGGTTAAAGAGCACCGTAGAACCATCGGGAGAAATGCGCGGGAACCAGTCCACGTTGTCGCCACTCGTAAGCGCATGCGGATTGGTACCGTCTGCGTTCATCATCCAGATATCGTGATGCGAATTTGCACGACTCGTCGCCCACACAATGGCCCCTTCCAGCTTTCCCTTGAGAGCGTCAAGCGCTTTCTGTTCATCGCCCGTCGGATCTACAGCGGCTCCTGTGGGAGCTCCCTGTTGCGCAAATACAGTCGAAAAAGCCAATAGGGCGGGAATTGCAAATTTCATCAATTTCATATATACCTCAAAAGGGTTCGTTCCTGAGGAAACGGACCGTTTATCCGCAATCTAGTAAATTCCCCTCCAAAATAAGGAACATAAAGCCCCAAAAACATAATCCAAGTCACACTTTACACGCGCGTAAACAAAAAAGAAGCTCTTTTTTAATCTTTTTTCGGTAATAAAACTTATTTTCAGAAAAAAAAAGGATGACCACAATGAAAAGAATCTCAAAACTCGCCATTCTTTCTTCTTTAGCGCTCAGTTCCACTTTCGCAGTGGCCCAGGACATCACTCCCACCCGCGTGGGTCCTGTCAGCCAGTACGGTCAGCTGATGACCGGCAAGAACTCGCAGGGCAAAGGCCGCATCTATGGCAGCTGCGAAGGCGTCAAGGACGGTGCGGAAGTCCAAGTGCGCGGCATGAGCCTTTACTGGAGCCTGTTGCCCAAGGCAACTGAATTCTGGACCGAAGAAGGTGTCAGCACCATGGTGCGCGACATGAACATCCAGATTGTGCGAGCAGCCATGGCAACTGGCAGCGATGACTGGTGGGGCTGCAAGGATGGTTCAGAAAGTTGCGGCGATGACAAGTCCGCCCATATTACCGGCTATGCCAGCGATCCAGAATTTCAGAAGAACCTCATGAAGACCGTTGTTGAAGCAGCCATCAAGAACGACATCTACGTAATCATTGACTGGCATTCCCACAATGCTAACGAACAGACCGAATCCGCAAAGACTTTCTTTAAAGAAATGGCACAGACCTACGGTCAATACGACAACGTCATTTTCGAACTTTTTAACGAACCGACGGACATTGCGTGGAGCGTCATCAAGAATTACGCCAACCAAGTCGTGCCAGTCATTCGCGAATACTCCGACAACCTGATTCTTGTCGGCAACAGGCAGTACGACCAGAATCCGCAAGAAGCCATCGGCAATACGGTTTCTGGCGAAAACATCGCCTATACCTTCCACTATTACGCCAATTCCCACTGCTGGAGCGGGCAGACCACCTGGGGATCAGCTTGCGAAGGCGCCAACGCACAGCAGGCAATCGATGCAGGTCTTTCCGTGTTCGTTTCCGAATGGGGCACGGGTAACGCCGATGGCGGCGGCACTCCCGATCAGAGCAAGAACACGGGCTGGCAAAACTGGATTGACGGCAACAAGCTTTCCTGGGCGAACTGGTCCGCCTCCAAAATTGACGAAGGAACCGCCGCATTCCAGGGATCTTCGAGCAAGACTTCGCTCCAGTACACCACTTCTGGCAACCTCGTAAAGAGCTATCTTGCCACCAATCCCACGAGCTATACCAAGTGCGGTGGCAGCGAAACCCCAACCTTTGCCAAGGCTACACACAACTTCAACACCAGCTTTGACGGCAAGGCATTGCATATTGCAGGCACGTCTGCAACCGTTGAAATCTATACCCTTAAGGGCGACAAGCTGATGAAAGTCGACCATGTGAGCGGAACACTTTCGCTTGCAAGCCTCCCTGCAGGCAAGTACATCGCAAAGATTCAGGGAAACGCAACAAACATGGTGCGCGTATTCCAGGTAAAATAAATTCGTTTAATCAACGAGAGAGAAAGGGAGGCGTGGCTTTGGCTGCGCCTCTCTTTTTATTTCTTATCGAATACAACAAAGTAGTCGTCACGATACGCAAGGCGCCAACGCGGGGTCTTTTCAAGAGCGTGAAGCAGGGAATCCCAACGGGCATAATAACGCAGCGGAAAAACGGCACGGTCGATGTTCAATGAATCGGCATCGGCAAGGAATAGCGCCGGATTATTTGCATATTCCAGATACCGCTCAAAAAAATCGGCTGTTTTCAGAATAAACCTTCCATCAATGTAGATGGAGTCTGTCGGATTCATAAAAGCAAAGTAGCCGCCCGCACGGTCGTCGTTGAAAAGCCTACCGGCATGCAGGTGTTGCAGCATCCAGTTCGCCGCACCGACAGGAACACGCTGATAAGCGACCATCGAAGAATCGTAAGCAGAAAGGGAGCGCCCCCAGAGACCTAGGAGGAACGCAGCACAGACGAGAGACGAAAGACGAGAGACGAAAGAACAACTTAGTGGGAAGAACTTAGAATTTAGATGTTTAAATGAAGAATGAAGAATGAAGAATGAAGAATGATCTTTTTTAATTTTTATTTTTTCATTTCTCATTCCCAAAAGTACGGGCAAGAACAGCACGAAGTTGCGTTCGGCGACAAGGGCGAGGATTGCGGTTACAAGGAGGGCTGCGTTTTGCACCATTTTTCTAGAGATTGCTTCGCTCCCTAGAGGTCCTTCGACTACGAGCTTCGCACGGAGTTTACCCTGAGCTTGTCGAATGGGCTCAGGATGGCACATAAAAAAGAACCTTGTGCACCAAATAATTCCTGCCACGCAAAGCGCAATCATCAACACACACTCTAGCGTATTCTCCCCCGCCATCAGAAGCGTAATGGGAGAACGGTTCTCGGCGATTTCACTGGCGAAAACGGCAGCGGACGGAGAAAGTCCCAATAGGCGATCCAACAGCCCGAACGGATACAGGAACAGGTTCAGCCCTTCACGGTGCAAGAACGGCATGGCAAACAACGCAAGGACAAAAGCAATACGCCACGCAAAAGACTTTAGCGAAACATTCTCCCCCGCTCTGCGAGAATCCCAGATAAAGGCAACCAAAACAAGCAACGCAAAAAGTGGTCCTAAAATGTAAAGCCCCTGGCATTTGCACCAGAACCACTGAATGGCAAGGACTAAGGTTACAGTACCGCAACTAGAGATTGCCACGCCCCTGCGGGGCTCGCAATGACGTTTTTCATTTTCAAACAAAGTGCGACCAATGTTCCCGAGGAAAACACTCGGCAAGACATTCCAATAGATTCCAAGGAACAATAGCGAAAATAGCACCGGGCGCAATTCAAGATGGTAACGGAATATGAAAAGGAGAAAAACCGCAATGACATTCTTTGGCGGTTCGCAGGAACGCAAGAAAAGTGCAAATACGATTCCCCATAACATCGCCTTGAACGCCACCAACAAAGGAGCGCCACCCAGGCCGTAGACAAAGCTCAAGACCATTTGAAAGTACTCGTGAACATTCACCACAGGTGTGCGCACTGGCGTCCATGTCGTCACCCATTCACGGGCACACGCCAAATGCCACCAGATATCGGTATCGGTCAGCGGGAAAATCGAAAACAGCGCGGCAAACGCAGCAATGAGTAAAGCCGTCCTGTTCACTGACAAACGCATCTGTTACCTTTCAAGCGTCTTAAGTAAAGAATCCAGACGCTGCGTAGTCTGCGCCGCCCCAAGAGCACTCAGGTGATCCGTATTCAGCGCCATCTCGTCGGAATAATCGTGCTTTCCGTTCTTATTTTCATCCATCAAGGTGAAAACCCGATGATGTTTCTGCATTTTTTTCAACGAATCCAGTACCTCGGCCGCCACAGAACGCCTTGGCCCGTAACGTCCCCACGCCCCTGTTTCTTGGTAACGGGGATTCTGTGGAAAAATCACCCCCACGACACGGATGTTCAAGGAATCCATTCGACCGAGAAAATCGTCCAACCGAGCAAGGTTCCACGGAATCTGTTCGGTGCGTTCATCAGTCCAGTTCGAATCGGATTCCACTAGCGGCAAGCCCCATTCCACTTCGCCATTGGCAGAAAATCCGCGAGACGCTTCGTACGCCATTTTCGATGCGGAATAATTTGCCGCGGCATCGACCGCATTCACAAAATCCTTGGGCAGTTCCTCTTTCCAGAAGAAGTGGTTTGCGTCATAGACGTAGCCCGGTGCATTCCGGAAATGTTCATCCGTATACTCTACCGTTGTCTGCCACAGGTCTAGATCAAGTGAAACGATAACCGCCTTTAACTTACTCAAATGGTTTACGCCATAATTTTCAGCAACATATAAAGAGGCATTCAACTCATTACCGGGATGTCCCATATTCAGCGCAAAGCCGGATGTCATCTGCGTTACGGCAATACCGTCCTCGACTCTGGAACTTCCTACGCAAAGGATTTCGACATCATCCTTATACTTCCAGAGCATCGTCATCTTGAAGCCGAGCGCTTCGTGCATCCAGTCCTGCCCACTTACAAAATAAATTCCCGCACTATCCAAATCCAAAAGCGACGTTTCCTTTTCGGCGGTCTCGGTTTTCTTGAACCACAGACACGGATGCCAAAGTTCCTCACCTTCGGCAAGGTCAATCAGAGAAGAATCCTTCAAATTAATCAGGACCATTTTCTGGTGCGCGCCATTTACATTCGCAAGGGAAGCCACCACGAGATTTTCAGAGCCAATCACCCATTCGCTATGGTCAAAAGAATTTCCCGCCGGAGCCCCCACAGACTGAATCAATTCACCCGATGCATCGGCCACAAGCAAACGCTTATGCGTACCATATTTTTCCCCTGCAAAATTTTGCCCTGTCGCTCCGCCAAAATCGAGGAATAAAGTCCGTTTGCTACTATCCTTTGCAAGCGAGACATTGCATGCCTGCAAACGATTGTACCACACAAAATCCTCCGCCTTTTCCGTTACAGAGGAATGCATTTTTGCCACACGCGCACGCAAGAGTTTCGACCCCGAAACGGCGAGGGTATTATCTTCGCTAATGCCTCCATGATAGGCACCGTCAAACAACTTCTGAGGCTTACCAAACTTGCCTTTCTTAAAAGGAACCTGCCACGTAGATTTTTTTCTGAAATCGGCGTCTTCGGTATTGTCTCCGGCATCGGTCACATAAACAATCACCGTATCCCCATTTTCAAGCACTCGCCACCGCGGAATCGCAGCCGATTCCACATTGAGCTTGACCAAGTTTTTCTCTTTACCTTCAAGACTGCGAACATAAACCGTCGACTGTCCCGAAACCCCTTCGAGTCCGGTGCAGAAGGCTACCTTGCTTCCATCGGGAGAAATATCCGGATGGTAGGCATCGATGCCATCATCCATTTCTACCACAGACAAAGTCGCCCCGGAATAATCGATTACAGCCAAATTTCCCGTAAGGTCATTTCGGAAAACGAGTTTCATCTTGTATGTTCCCGACAATGCATGTAGCGTCGTAGAACTTGCAAGGGGAACAATGCGACTTTCTAAAGATTGTCCGTCGTTTCCAAGCCAAGTCGCATGAGGAACCGCACCGAAGGCAAGTCGAAAGCCCACATAGTCCGCACGCGTCGAAGAGGTGACCGTATAGACATCTCCCCGACTATACAAAGTCATGGATTCTGCCAAATTGCGGTAACTTCCGCCTTTCACGACACGCTGTCCCAAGGATCCTCCATCGGGGGCGCCCACGAAATTCAAGACTTCCGTATCGTGAAATTCGCCCAGCCAATCATTCACCCATTCCATCGCGTTTCCGGCCAAGTCGCAAAACTCGTTTGCAACATTCTTTCCACAAACCTTGTGCAGCTTGTAGTCCGAATTTTCGGCATTCCAGCTATTTTCGGGATTCCAGTCCATACTAGCGACGAGCACCCACTCCGCCTCGGTCGGCAAACGAAACGCCTCGACATCCGGGTGATAAGCAAATCCCTCCAAATTCGTGCAATGACGGTCAGAATCAAAAATAGCCGACACATACGTATAAGCCGTATCAAAGCCTTCGGCCTTGCTACGCTCATTGGCAAAAAGAACCGCATCATAATACGTCACGTGGGTCGCCGGAATTTGGGCGTCGGCACAATTCAGCGAAAGTCCCGTAGATCTTTCCATCAGGGAATCAAATTCACCACAAGTCACCTCGTGCCTTGCCAGCGAAAAATCGTACCCGAAACGAATGCGCATTTGGGGGCGTTCATTCACCTTGGCCGAAGCCTCGTCTGTACCTAGAACCACCACTTCATCAGTCGCCTTGACAAGGATCATTCCTGCAAGGGAGTCCTCTTCGACAACCGTATCGGCCCCATCTTGCGACAAAGGGCGTTCCGAGTTGGAACAGGCGCCAAGCAAGAGCAAAAGCAATCCGAGCCAAGCAAATTTCATGATCGATTCCTGCTACTTTAATTTTTTCAGTTTGGCATTCAGCCTTAAGGTCAGCTGTTTTGCACCAAGATAACTCAAATGGTCCTTATTGGATGCCATCTCATCGGTATAATCATGGTCGCCCATCTGATTTTCATCCCAAAAGACAAAGTTCGGATATTCCTTGCTCAAGTCATTCAGTTCTTTCAGCAGTTTAGGCGCCTCACTGCGGCGAATTCCATAGCGGCCCAAAGCCCCTGTTTTCTTGTAGCCCGGACTCTGCGGGAAAATCACACCGATGACGTAGACATCTTTTTCCTTCGCCTGCGTCAAGATATTTTTCAGATGCTTCATGTTGGCGTAATAGTACGCAGATCGTTCCGACATCCAGGTACTATCGTTTTCGACCGACGGTTTCGATTCCCACGTACTGGGGTCAGCAGGATTAAATCCGCGAGTTTCGACAAAGTTGCTAAAATAGGATTCCGCCCCCATCGATTCCTCTGTCAGATACACCAACTCATCGGGAGCTCGAGGAACCCAGAATTTATGATCCCTATCATAAACATATCCGGGATAGTTCTTGTATTCCTTGTAAAAGAAATTTGATTCCGTTTTTTCACTGCGATACCACATGTCAATATCCAAAGAGATCACGACATATTTAAGATTTGTCACATGCGGGAATACATAGTTTGTCATCAAATAATCAGATGATGCCATCATATTGGGAACATGCGCCATATTCAAGGCAAAGAACTTTTTGTCAAGCAAACTCGGATTCACACCGTCCAACGGGCGCGAAGACCCCATAATGACGACATTTGCGGTATCCCAGTATTTCCACAATAATTCCATCTTGTAGCGAAGAATCGCAGCCGCCTCCCCGCCCCATTCGTTAAAATAGATTCCGGCACTGTCCAAGTCCAGTTTAATGCCATCCCTAACAAAATGCCTTGGTTTCACCCACAGACACGGGTGCCACAAGTCATCGCCTTCCATAAGTTCAACAATGGAACTATCGGCCAAGTGGACAAGAGCAATCTTTTGATGAGCGCCCTTCGTATTCGTAAGGGTCGCCACCACCAGGCCACTGTCCCCCGAAGCCCATTCGCTATGGTCGAACGTATACCCCTTAGGGGCGGCAACCGTCTGAATCAGGTCTCCACCGCTATCGGTAACGAGCAGGCGTTCATGCGTTCTGTATTTCTTTCCGACAAACTTCTGCCCTGTTTCGCCACCAAAGTCAAGGAACAAGGTTCGCTTGCTTTTATCCTTGGCAAGGGATACATTGCAAGCCTGTTCTCCGTTATACCAGACAAGTTCGTTGATATCCGAAGCGGTTCTCGCGCCCGGCCTTGCCGAACGCGCACGAAGCACCCTTGCTCCAGAAACCGCCAAGAGGTTATCATCACTGATTCCCCCATGATAGGCCCCGTCAAACAATTTTTGCGGTTTACCGAATTTTCCGTTTTCAAATTTCACCTGCCAAGTCGAGGCACCCTTAAATGAGCTTTCATCGGCATTATTGCCGGCATCCGTCACATACACGATTACCGTATCACCGCGTGACACTCGCCAACGCGGAATGGCGGCACTTTCGACATCCAGCTGCACCAAATTGGAACCCTCGACGTCCAGATTGCGGACATAGAGTTTCGATTTTCCCGAAATACCTTCAAGCCCCGTGCAAAAAGCGACCTTGCTTCCGTCGGGCGAAATATCGGGATGATAGGCATCAATCGTATCCACAATTTCAGTCACGGTCAAGTTCACCATGGAATAATCCACATAGGCGATATTGCCCGTCAGTTC
The DNA here is from genome assembly GCF_947166265.1 of uncultured Fibrobacter sp. Classification (NCBI taxonomy): domain Bacteria; kingdom Pseudomonadati; phylum Fibrobacterota; class Fibrobacteria; order Fibrobacterales; family Fibrobacteraceae; genus Fibrobacter; species uncultured Fibrobacter sp. The sequence continues at coordinate 12,200 of NZ_CAMVDO010000030.1, forward strand.
ATTGCGGAACGCAAGCTTTGCCTTATAGGTTCCAGCCAAGGAACGCAATTTTGTCGAGTGAACCAATGGAACGACACGTGTCGTTGCGGCATTTCCATCGGCAGCAATCCACACGGCATTCGGAATGGAACCGTACGCAAGACGGAACCCCACGTAGTCGGCACGCGTCGAAGACGTCACCATATAAACGTCGCCACGGCCATACGACGTAATCGATTCCGACGTATTCTTATAGCTACCGCCTTTCACGATGCGCTGTCCAAACGAGCCTCCATCGGGGGCACCCACATAGTTCACGACAGTCGTATCGCGGAAATATCCAAGCCAGTCATTCACCCATTCCATCGCATTTCCAAGCATATCGCATACAATGGTACTTGTGTCCGCCAAGCTGCATACCTTGTGCAGCTTGTAATCCGAATTGTCCGCCGTCCAAGCGAAAGCGGGGTCCCAGTTGGATCTTGCGACCAGCATCCATTCCGCTTCTGTCGGCAAACGGTATGCATTGACTTCGGGGTGGAAAGCGAATCCTTCTAGGCTGGTGCAATGTTTCTGGTTGTCAAAATAGGCATGAATGTAGGTGTAAGCCGTATCGAGATCTTCGGCCTTGCTGCGTTCGTTCGCAAAAAGGACCGCATCGTAAAAAGTCAAATCCGTCGCCGGGAAATTACTCCCGTCACAGTCCAGCACAAGCTTTGTTGCAGAATGCATCAGGGAATTGAATTCCTTGCAGGTCACCTCATGACGGCCTATGGAAAAAGAGTAATCCAGCGACACCTGCATTTGCGGGCGTTCATCGGATTTTGCATACCGGTCGTTTGTCCCTAACGAAATCGAGGCATTTTTCATTTGCACCCGAATCATGCCGTCAAGCGTATCCTGAGTAAAGTAGGCGTCCGAATCATTCGACGATGTGACTCGTTCAGAATTGGAACACCCTACACCCAAGAACAGGGAGGCGGCAATCAAAAAGAACAATACGACACGGTTCATTTTTTCTCCAATTTTTCAAGTAACAGATTCAGGCGTTCCGTAAACTGTTCGGCACCCTTTTTACTCATGTGATCCTTATTGTTCGCCATGGAATCGTCATAATCATGGTCGCCCATCTGATTTTCGTCCCAGTAGACAAAATGAGGATACTCTTTTTCCAAATCCTGAAGTTCCTTCAAAAGTGCAGGTGCTTCGCTTCTACGAATTCCATAACGTCCAAAGGCTCCCGTTTTCTTAAAGTTCGGGCTTTGCGGGAAAACCACGCCAATGACATAGACACCCCGTTTTTCGGCCATCTTCAGGATATTTTCCAAATGACCGAATGCAGCCCTGTAATTGGAAGAAAGGTAATCCATCCAGGTGCTGTCATATTCAACCGTCGGATTTTCCTCCCAGCTGATCGATTCCGCGTAGCAATATCCAGAATAATACCTGAACATCTCCGCAAGGTCATTTACCCCGTAAGACTCGGTCGTCATTTCGCTTAAACCTTCGGGAACCCCCGATTTCCAGAAATCATGGTTTTCATCGTAGACATAGCCGGGATACTTCTTGTACTCGGAATAGAAGAAATTATAGTCGCTAGTTTCGTCATGATACCACAAGTCAATATCAAGCGAGATAACTAGGTATTTCAGATTCGACACGTGCGGCAAAACATAATTTTCGACAATGTATTCCGACGACGCCATCATATTGGGAACATTCGTCAGGTTCAGCGTTCTGAATTCAGGGCGCATCTTATTCGGCAAAATAGCCTGCTGCGGACGCGAGGAGCCCACCACGATGACACTTGCCGAATTCCTGTAATTCCAAAGCAGTTCCATCTTGTACCTAAAGATCATCGCCGTAAGGTCTCCGTCTTCGGTCAGGTAAAATCCCGCACTGTCGGCGTCTAGCGAGACATTTTCCGACGACGCATTAAACCGTTTAATCCAAAGGCACGGATGCCACAGTTCGTCCCCTTCGGCAAGATCCACAATCGTAGAATCCGTCAAATTCACAAGTACAATTTTTTGATGCACCCCGTTTGCGTTCACCAGGGTCGCTACCGCAAGGTTTTTCCCACCTAAATCCCATTCGCTATGGTCAAAGGTGTAACCTGCCGGAGCACCAACCGACTGCACCAATTTTCCCGACGCATTTACGACAAGCAGGCGCTCGTGAGTCCTGTAGTTTTCACCGACGAACTTTCGCCCCTTCTTTCCGCCAAAGTCAAGGAAAAGCGTCCGCTTGCTACTATCTTTTGCCATAGATACATTACAGGCCTGATCTTCAGCGTACCATACCGTATCAAGTGAGGTTTCCGTCGTTTTCGACTTCGCGGCCCCCGACTTCACCATGTGCGACCGCAAAAGTCGCGCCCCCGTGACGGCGAGCGTATTGTCTTCGCTAATTCCACCATGATAGGCACCGTCAAAAAGTTTTTGAGGCTTTCCGAACTTGCCTTTCGAAAATTTTACCTGCCAGGTCGATGATGCCATAAAAGCCGATTCATCGTTATTGACCCCTGCATCGTTCACATAGACAATAACAGTATCGCCGTTCGCCAATACACGCCAACGCGGGATAGCGGCACTTTCGACTTTCAGCTTTACAAGGTTCGAGCCCTCCGCATTCAGGTCGCGTACATAAAGTTCCGACTTGCCGCCCACTCCCTCGAACTTGGTACAGAAAGCCACCTTTTCACCATCGGGTGAAATATCCGGATGATACGCATCGAGCGTGTCTACGATTTCAGTCACAGAAAGGATTCCGCCCGCATAGTCAATATAGGCGATATTTCCCGAAAGATCATTCCTGAAAGCAAGCTTCGCCTTGTACGTCCCCGTATGGGAGCGAAGCGTTACCGCATTTGCAAGGGGAACTATCCTGCTTGTCGTCGCCCGGCCATCATCCCCCATCCACACGGCATTCGGAACATCACCGAAAGCAAGTCGAAAACCTACATAATCGGCCCGAGTCGAAGACGTAACCGTATACACATCGCCACGCCCGTACAGCGTGATCGATTCGGCCATATTCTGAAAACTCCCCCCTTTCACGATACGCACCCCTAGAGCACCCCCATCGGGCGCCCCCACAAAATTCACGACGGCAGTGTCGCGGAAATGTCCAAGCCAGTCATTCACCCATTCCATCGCATTTCCGACCATATCGCACACGGGTACATCTTCTGAAACCTTGCGGCATACAGAGTGCAACTTGTAATCGGAATTGTCGGCAGTCCAGCCATCGGCTAAATTCCAGTACATTCCCGCCACGAGCACCCATTCCGCTTCGGTCGGCAGGCGGTAAGCTTTCGTTGCCGGGTGAAAGGCAAAGCCTTCCAGACTCGTGCAATGCTTTTCGGAATCAAAGACCGCGGAACGGTAGGTGTAGGCCGTATCGAATTTTTCTTTCTTGCTGCGTTCGTTTGCAAAAAGAACCGCATCGTAATAGGTCAAGTTCGTTGCAGGAATACTGTCGTTTTCACATTCGAGGGAAAGTCCCGTCGATTTTTTCATCAGTGTATTGAACTCACCACAAGTCACCTCATGGCGGCCTATGGAAAAATCATAATCCAGGGACACCTGCATCCGGGGGCGTTCCTCAGAGCGAACCAAGGAATCATTCGTCCCTAAATAAAGCACCTGTTCGTTAGTCTTTACCCGAACCATACCCATAAGGGAATCTTCCACTACGGATATTTCGGAATCCGCACTGGACGACACGCTCCCTGAATCGGAACAGGAAACAAAAAAAAGCAAAAGCAATAGGAACAGAGCCTTCAGCATCGCTAAAAAATAGCAATTTAAGGAGGCTTACTTTATTTAAAGGTGGTCAGGCAAACGGCTTTTCGCGATTTCCTGATTCGCCTTGATTCCCGGATACTCCGGAAAGAACGTTTCGGCCATGCGGTACCACGTCAAGGCGCGCCGCAAGTCGGAATCCAGATAGAGGTTTCCCATGTTAAAGGCGGCAAGCCCCACAAACTGCGTCGACGACAAGGGCATGAATTCTAGCCCCGTCCAAGGGCCGTTCCGGTATTTTCCGCGATATTCTTCGTCGGTATAGCGGAAACCTTCGCGATTGGGTTCCAGATTTTGCACCGTCGAAGAATCTTCCCCATAACGAAGGAACACATGCCCCGGCAACATCACCACCGAAAGTGGAATATGCCTAGCCTCGGCCACCATCATTGCAAGCCACGAAAGCCCCATGCAACCGGATTTTTTAGTTTGCAAGACACGCATCGGAAGTATCGCATTTTCGGATACGGCAGGCTCCCCTGCACCGGCGAATTCAAGTTTCCAATACTCCCACAAGAGTCGCTTCAGGCTCTGCAAGGTATCACCAGACGCCTTCAGCGAACTATCGTAAAAGGCAAGTCCCCCGCTCCACGCCGCCACGGAATCGAGGCAGCCGGGCATACGGTCTTCAAATGAGCATGCCGCGTCGCGAAAGCCCATATTTTCGGCCCGGCCGCTCCAAAGCACAAGCGCCAGTGACGCCGCAAACACGATAATTAGCGTCGGCCAAAACAGGCGCTTCGCAAGACGGGATAACCTAGAGAACATCCTAAACTACAATCCATCCCATTCCATCGGAGATTGCCAGAAGTCGCGAGCGGTCATCATGTAAATCACGAGGCGCTTGCTCTGCATATCTTTCTTCATTTTCATCATGCGGTGATACACACCGGGGCCGCCACCCCAGCTCGTAAGTACCTGCACGTCAAGTCCCGTCGCATAAGCGAGGAGCGAACCCGGACCACCACTTTTCTGATCGACCGATTCAAAGACGCCCGTAAACGAATCACCCATCAAAAGAATCGGGGCATTTTTTCCGCCCTTGTAAGGTTCAGAACCCTTGAAAATCTTCATCACAGACAAAGTATCTGCCGGATATTTAGCCTTTTCGGCATCGGGCAAATGAGCCACCAGGTCCCCTTCGCGAAGGGTAGTCGTCTCTTGCATATTGAGCGACCCCGGCTGCGCCCCCGATTCAGCGTACCAGGAATACTGCGTGACACGGGCGGCAAGCTGTTCCATCGCGGCAAGCATTCCCGGAAGCGCCCAGTGCGTATCGTAACGTTGATAGCTATAGCGCGGAGGTTCGTCACCCGTCTTCGCTGCCATTAGCGCCGGGTAAACATCCAAAACGTCGAGACCCGCCGCAAGCATTTCACGGGTGAATTCACGGCCGGCAGGGTTCACGCAGAGGTCTGCGGCAGTCCCTTCGACAAGTCGTTCCCCATAGATTTCTTCCTTGACAGGAATCGGCACCACCAGCAGCTGTACGCCAAGCGAATCCAGGTACTTCTTGAGTTCCAAGAGACGTGGAAGCGGATTATGCAACGAGTCCTGGGCCGAAATCTTATCCGCAAGCAGATAATTGGCGTTACGCCTGAACCAAAGCATTCCATTAGACGCCCAGGCGTTCTGCTCCTTGGGGAGCTTTTTCAGCGTCTTCGAGAGATTCTCCTTAAACTTTTTAGTCGCATCATTTGCAGGGCATGTTCCTTCGAGCGAGGCCAATGTTTCCAGGCGGAACGTGGAACTCGTATCAAGGACGCGGTTCACCGGAACGACTTCACCTACTGCAGCCAGGGAATCCGCTACCGCTTTGGCACGCAAGGCCTCGTCACTCAACCGAAACGCCGGAACATCGAAAGCGATCCACATCGGGGTCCCCATCGGATTTCCGCGCATCACCGCAAACGGTCGACTCTCCTTGAGAGACTCCCAGGGAGCACCCGGCGTATGCGGTTCCAGGTCAGTATTGAGCGTCGGGTACCAGTAAGAAGACAACGTCCGAGCCCAATTCAGGGCGTCTTCGGCAGACATTTCCGCCGTCAGGTAATAATTCAGGATTTCAGCTGTTTCGCCACGCGACACGTGTTTCAGCTTTCCGTAGAACGCCGTACGCCCCGTCCACACCGCAGGCATCACCTCGGCCCACCATTGCACCGAGCCGTCACTCATGGGAATTCCCCAAAGGCGCGACACCGTCTGGAAAGCCCTGAACACCTCAGGTTCGCCCCACTTGACCGCCTCTACTTCGTTCAAAAGAACCGTCAGCGAATCGTTTCCGGTCTGGGCATAAAGAAGTTTCGCCAAGGGTTCCCAGGCCAGGGGTTGGCGCCCTGCGACAGCGGCTGGTTCATATTCCGTAAGGGAATCTAGCATCGGAAACGGGTAATCCCCTATTGCAGTCCCCGACATTTTTCCTGCGTAGTTTTCAGGCTTTTCCTCTTTTCCGGCATAGCGAATCGGATTGGCAAAATAAGCCGCAAAATCGAGGGCCGCCAAGGTCGGCCGGTCAATGACTCTAGCCTGCCTATCGGCATCCGCGATTTTCATTTCGAACACCGTCACCGGAGTGGAAGGGACCGGAGGCAAAGCCTGCGGAGGAACCGACTCCGTTTCTAAAGCAGTCTCATTTTCAGGAACGGGTTCATCGGTTGAAGGCTGCTGCTTGTTCGAAGCACAAGAAAGAAGCGTAAGTGAGAAAGACATAGAAACTGCAACGGCAGTTCCTCTAAGGCAAGATCTGTATATATCGTGTTTCACGGCCTGAATATAAAAAAAGCAGGGCCAGGGCTGCGAGAAACTCCCTTTTTTTACGTTTTTCAAGCTCACCGCCCCTCGTTAGACGCCTAGCCACAAGAAATAACTTAACTATGTGATAATCAACGACTTACGGTGCCAGTCCAACGTTATTTTTTTATATTTTTTCCTTAAACCGCTCGACTTATCAACAACCGGAGCAATTTTTTCTAAATTTGAGAGCCTAATTGTTGATAGATTCGATTCACCTGTGGAAAAGGACGAGAAATGCAAGCCGAATGGGAAAGATGTTTGAATTACCTCCGTGGAATGCTTTCGGACACGGTCTATAAGACCTATTTCGCACAGACCAAGCTCACCAGTCTGACCACAGGCCACGCCGTCGTCTCTGTCCCTCCCGGACTGGACACCGCAGTCTATTCCGCATACAAGGAACTTATCCGACTCGCCTGGCGCGAAGTCACGCACGACGAATCGGCAATAGAATTCGATTTCCAGCAGCAAGAAGCCGTGGCTCAGCCGCAGGTTTCCACCAACAGTTTCCGCGACTTTATCAAGCCGAGCATTCCGCTGTCGGGTTCTTTCCGCTTCGAAAACTTTGTGCCCGGAGACAAGGCGCAGCTCGCATTCAACGCAGCCCTCGCCGTTGCACGTAACCCCGACGGAACGCAGTACAACCCGCTGTTTATTTACGGTTCTTCGGGACTTGGTAAGACGCACCTTTTGCAGGCTATTGGCAACTACATCTTGGAAGAAGACCCGACCAAGCGCGTGTGCTACCTGACTTCCGAAGACTTTTCTCAGCAGTACATGAAGTGCCTGCGCGAACAGCGCATCACCGAAATGTCGGACTTCTACAGAAACGACGTCGACATTCTCCTTATCGACGATATTCAGAACTGGACCGGCAAATACGAAACGCAGAACGAATTTTTCTTGATCTTCAACGCGCTGCATCAGGCTGGAAAGCAGATCGTGCTCACTTCCGATGCGCCCGCCGCCGAAGTCAAGAACCTCTCCGACCGCCTCGTCAGCCGCTTTGCCTGGGGCCTTACCGTAGACATCCAGCCGCCTGACGTTGAAACTCGCGAAGCCATTCTTCACAAGAAGGCAGAAGAACGCCACCTGGAAATCAGCGACGAAGTGTTGCACTACCTCGCCGAAAGCATCGCAAGCAACGTGCGTTGCCTCGAAAGTGCCATCATCAAGCTCACGCTGCAGTCGAGCCTGATGAGTCACGATATCGACATGAACATTGCGCAGAAGGTCGTCGCCGAAATTGCACCGACGCTTCGTCGCCGTGTAAGCCTCGACGCCGTATTGCACACCGTTTCCAAGCATTACGAAGTTCCCGAAGCCAAGCTCACCGAATCGGGCCGCGGCACCAAGGAAATTTCAAAGGCACGTCAGGTCGCCATGTACCTGATGCGCGAATGCTCCCCCATCAGCCTGCAGAGCATCGGCTCGCGCTTTGGCGGAAAGGACCACTCCACCGTCGTTCACGCCATCAAGAGCGTGAAAAAGGAAATGGAGACGGATCCGAGCTTCGCAAGACTCATCGAAAGCCTCAAAAACTCGATTCACGACTAACAGTTGGCCCTTCGACAAGCTCACTTCGGCCATGCTCAGTGCAGGCAGGGACTTACACAGTTGTCAAAACTCTAGGTTAACAAATCTCGACTAGAGATCCTTCGACTACGCCTAACGGCTCCGCTCAGGATGACATGACGTGTCAGTTCTGACTACTATTTCTTCTTGGATTTTTTAGCGGATTTCTGCTTGGCTTTCTTTTCTTTCGCCTTGCGGGCTTTTTCGGCCTTCTTGGCCTCGCGTTCAGCCTTTAGGGCTTCCTGTTCGGCCTTCTGAGCTTCGGCAAGAGCCTTTTCCGCTTCAAGCCTAGCCTTCTGGGCATCCAACTTCGCCTGTTCCGCCTTTTCAAGAGCAGCCTGTTCCGCGCTCGTATCTGGAGCGGCCTGTGGAGCACTTTGTTGAACAGGGGCAGGCTCAGCAGGTTTCTCTGCGGGAACGGGTTCAGCAACAGCATTCGCCTGTTTCACCGAATCTTCCGCAGCCTTCTGCATTTTTGCATTCTGTTCCCGTTCCGCTTCAATCTTACGTTCTTCTTCGGCAACGGCCTTTTCCTTGGCAATGCGGGCAAGTTCGGCGGCCTTCGCAATCTTTTTCACGGCAGCAGAATCCAGATCGGGGCAAATCAGGCTCACGTCACCCTTCTGCCCGTCGGCACATTCCATTTTGCCCTGGAACGCGCCCATCTTGTAAGTTCCCCACTGCTTTTTGACAAGGCGTTCGGTATAGCAGACTGAACGCCCCGGCATCCAATAATAACAGGTATCCTTGGCGGTCCAGAAAGTGACGAGGCCATTCGGAAGTCCCTTATGGAAAACACCACCAAAATCACCGAAATCAACAAAACCCTCAAGATCGTCGGCGTTAAAGGTCAACGTCACGTTTTTCTTCTTGTAAGGGTTAAAAATCGTCATACGGCCATGCTTCGCGTTACGCTTATAAGGAATTTCGGCCATCAGGAATCCCCTATCAGAAAACATGCGCACGGTTCCATTCACAAATCCCTGCGTGTAAGGGACTTCCAGGTGCTTGAAGTAGTAATTCGTATCGACGCGATCCAAAACATTGGAACGGTAGAACTTGGCAACGCCGTCACGCTTGCCGCGCTTATATACAGACGTCCATGCCACCTTTCCCCATTCCGGTCCTTGGCGTTTCGGGTAGTTAGGATCGTTCATATAACCAATTTCTTCGCCATGAACGAGTCCGTTTTCATCTACATGGCGCACGTTTTCGACGTAGCCGTTCGAAGCAAAGCCCGTCAACACACCCTTATCCAGGCAACGGATATCACTGAAATCCGTAAAGCGGCCAATCGCACTCGGAATCAGCTTGGGAGGAAGCCCCGAAATATGGAACAGGGACGGATCGCGACGGTCCTTCACAATCGAAAGATCCGGACGTTCATGCAAATTGTAGAAACAGCTCACGGAATCAAGCCTGTCCTTGTGATCCTCCACATATTTGCCAAACGGAGTCTGAGAATGATCCTCTTCAAAGGAAAGCGCCACCATACCTTCCATGGCCCCGCCCTTCGCAAAGTCCTTAAGAACCGGAGCAGACTCCTTGACATGGTCCATGCACTGGGCAATGAAGAAATCCATGGAGCAGGAATACCCCTTGGGGCAAGACAACAGGCGCGGCTTGGGGAGATCCCACACCTTTACGATCTTTTTGCCTTCGTCGTTTGCACGCCATCCAAAGCCACCCTTTTCGCGAACCGTATAGCAGCCACACAGATTGGCATCGTCACGGATAAGTTTCAGGCGGTTACGTTCCCTAGGTACTACCGTCGAGGACTGTTCCACCCAGCAATCAAAGTATTCAAAATGATTGACATCGTACATACCGGGGGTATTGGCGGCATCGGCAGAATCCACGGCGGCAAGGGCATCTTCGAAGTCATCGGCAAACGAAAGTGTCGAGGCGAGCGAAAATGCGGCGACAATTTTCAACGAAAGCAATCTCATAGTACGTCAAATTTAATTTTATATCAGGCCATTGTCTTGTAAAACTTTTTTACAAACTAGAATCCGAGGACCGCCTCCGAAATTTCGTTCGCTTCATCGGAATAGTCGTCGGCATAGTCTGGGATAAACTCGCCCCAGCCATCACTGGTGCCACAACCGACCCCCACATCCAGGGAAGACCACTTGAAGGCACCAAAAACACGTTCAAATCGTTCCATCAAGTCCGCAAAGAACTCCTCGGGGAATTCGTCTTCAATGAGTACCGAACCGTCCATCGCCAAAAGTTCCCCCTCGGGAAGCTCTTCGAAACGACATTCGTACTCGTCCATCATCACGTCATCTACCGAATACCAGTCGCCAGAATCTTCACCGGGCAGGTCCATTTCCGGATACTGCTCCATCAAGGAATCGTATACGGCAGAAAGTTCATCGGTCGTTCCGACAAAACGCATCAGGATTCTACAACTCATAAAATCTCCATTAGAGCCCTAAATATAACCGTTTTCCGACATTTTCTTTAGAAAGACGGTTCCAAAGTAGCCTCTCAAAGCCGCCAGCAACTTCAAAAACGGAACTTTTTACCCCGTCAAATGGTGGAATATCACACAAAAAACGCAAAAATAATATTTTCATAAGATTTTTTCACGTTTTGGGGTTGCCGGAGCCCCCGAAATTTTATACCTTATAGTGCAGAACTCTTTGTTCTCCTCCTAACCCCCAAAAAACTGGCTCGGCTCTGCTGGGCCAGTTTTTTTAGCAGAAAAATGCTATTTTTAGGACACTATGAAAAAGTCAGTACCTATTACGCTGCTCACCGGTTACCTCGGAGCCGGAAAAACCACCCTCCTCAATTTTGTACTTAATAACCAGCAGGGTTACCACGTCGCCGTCATCGTGAATGACATCGGCGAAGTGAACATCGACCAGACCCTCATCGAAAAGGGCGGAAACATCACTAAGGAAGACTCCGGCAAGGTGGTGCCGCTTTCGAACGGTTGCATCTGCTGCAGCCTGAAGACCGACCTCTTGGAACAAATCGCCGAACTTCTGGAAATGGGCAAGTTCGACTACATCTTGATTGAAGCAAGCGGCATCTGCGAACCGATTCCTATCGCACAGACCATCTGCATGGCAGGCGCCCAGCTCCAGAGCCGCGACGGCCGCCCGCTCCCCTGCCACCTGGACAACATCGTGTCCGTGGTAGACGTGGCACGTCTCGCCGACGAATTCGCCGGTGGCCAGAAGCTTTTGTCCAAGGATCTCGAAGAAGAAGACATCGCCAACCTTCTTATCCAGCAGATTGAATTCTGCAACACCATCGTGATGAATAAGGTTGATAGTTTGTCTAAAACCGATCTGGAACACGTGAAGGCCGTGGTGCGCGCTTTGCAGCCCGAAGCCAAGATGATCGAGACGAACTACGGCAAGGTCGAAATGAAAGATATCCTGGACACCAAGCAGTTCGACTTCGAAAAGGTCGGAAATTCCGCTGCCTGGGCCAAGGAACTCATGAAAGAAACGTCCCCCGAAGATGAAGATGATGATGACCATGACGAACACGAACATCATCACCACGACCATGACGATGATGATCATGATGAGCATGAGCATCACCACCATCATGACGACGACCATGACCACGAAGATCATAGTCACTGCGACCATGAACACGGCGTGTGCCATTGCGGCCACCACCACGACAAGGATCATCCGCATGGTGACGAATACGGCATCGGAACGTTCGTGTACGAACGTCGCCGTCCGCTGATCCGTGAACGTTTCGAAGTGTTGCTCGACGACTACCCGACCAGCATTATCCGCACCAAGGGTCTCGTGTGGTTCGAAGACGAACGCGACAACAGCTACCTGTTCGAACAGGCCGGCAAGCAGGCCTCTGCCCAGAATTTCGGACCGTGGTTCGCCAGCGAAAGCGAAGCCGAACAGAAGCGCATCCTGCGTGAAAATCCGGACTTGCTTAAGGTGTGGGACGAAAAGTACGGCGACCGCATTATCCGCCTCGTCTTCATCGGCCAGCACATGGACAAGAAGAAGATTATCGCTGCAATGGACAGCTGCTTGGGCGAATAAAAAGACCGAGCTGGCTAAACTCAACCGAGTCCTTACTCTGAAGCCAGCTCTCTCGCCACCGCCCCAGCTTAACACCCGAGGGCTTTGTGGCTCACTAAACGACCGGACTGGCTAATCCCTGCAGATTCCTTGCGCTGGAGCCAGTCCTCTCGCCACCGCCCCAGCTTAACGCATGGGGCTTTGTGGCTCACAGAAGACCGAGCTGGCTAAACAAGACTGTTCGCGCCAATTCAGGATAAGTCCGCACCTAAATGGTGTGGACTTTTTTCTATCTTTACGCCCGAAAATTCAACCTAAAACCCGAAGAGACTATGCTTTTCAATTTCGACATGATCCAGGGCGTCTATGCCCGCATTCCCGCCCGCGTTGAAGCTGCCCGCAAGCAGCTGGGCCGTCCGCTCACCCTCGCCGAAAAGATTATCTACAGCCACCTGATCGATGGCGCCGAGAACAGGACCTACGAACGCGGCAAGGATTTTGCCGAATTCCACCCCGACCGCGTGGCCATGCAGGACGCTACCGCCCAGATGGCCCTTTTGCAGTTCACCACCGCCGGTAAGGCCCGTGTGGCAGTGCCGAGTTCCGTGCACTGCGACCACTTGATTATCGCTCGCGAAGGTGTCGAAAAGGACCTCCCGCGCGCGAAGGAAGAAAGCAAGGAAGTGTACGACTTCTTGCAGTCCGTGTCTGCCAAGTACGGCATTGACTGCTGGCTCCCGGGTGCAGGCATCATCCACCAGGTGGTGCTCGAAAACTATGCCTTCCCGGGCGGAATGATGATCGGTACCGACTCCCACACCGTGAACGCTGGCGGCCTCGGCATGCTCGCGATTGGCGTGGGCGGTGCAGACGCCGTGGATGCCATGGTCGGCCTCCCGTGGGAACTCAAGTACCCAAAGATGATTGGCGTGAAGCTCACTGGCAAGCTCCAGGGCTTCGCAACAGCGAAGGACATCATCCTCAAGCTCGCAGGCATCTTGACTGTTAAGGGTGGCACCAACGCCATTATCGAATACTTTGGCGAAGGCGCACGCAGCCTCTCCGCTACCGGCAAGGCAACGATTGCGAACATGGGTGCCGAAGTGGGCGCTACCTGCTCCACCTTCAGCTACGACGATTCCATGAGCCGCTACCTCAAGGTGACCGGCCGCGCCGACGTTGCCGCCGCCGCCGACAAGATTGCAGAACACCTCAAGGCCGACCCCGAAGTCGAAGCAAATCCGGAAAAGTACTTTGACCGCGTCGTCGAAATCGACTTGAACACGCTCGTGCCGCACTTCAACGGCCCGTTCAGCCCGGACCGCGCCTACGCCGTGACCGACATGGCCGAAAGCCTCAAGGCTACAGAAACCAAGCCGGAATCTACGCCGGTCGTAAGCGCCGCCCTCATCGGTTCTTGCACGAACTCCAGCTACGAAGACCTCTTCATGGCCGCGAACATGATCAAGCAGGCTCTCGCGAAGGGTCTTTCCCCGAAGTGCCCGCTCCTCATCAACCCGGGTTCCGAACAGGTTCGCTACACCGCTGAACGCGATGGTCTCATCGACTTGTTCAAGCAGTTCGGTGCAACGATCATGACGAACGCCTGCGGTCCTTGCATTGGCCGCTGGGACCGCGCCGGTGCCGACAAGAAGGAACTCAACACCATCGTCCACAGCTTTAACCGCAACTTCGCAAAGCGCGCCGACGGCAACCCGAACACGCACGCCTTTGTGGCTAGCCCGCTCATGGCCGTGATTGCCGCCCTCTCCGGCGATATCCGCTTCAACCCGATGACCGACACCCTCGTGAACAATGAGGGCAAGGCCGTGAAGCTCGACCCGCCGGAACAGTGCGAACTCCCGCCGAAGGGCTTCGAAGTCAAGGACGCCGGTTACCAGGCCCCTGCCGAAGACGGATCCAAGATTACCGTTTCCATCAACCCCGAAAGCAAGCGCCTCCAGGCCCTCGCACCGTTCGCGGCTTGGGACGGCAAGGACATCGCCGGAGCCCCGCTCCTCATCAAGGCGAAGGGCAAGTGCACCACCGACCACATTTCCATGGCCGGCCCGTGGCTCAACTACCGCGGTCACCTCGAAAACATTTCGAACAACATGCTCATCGGCGCCGTGAACGCCTTCAACGGCGAAACGAACAAGGTTCTCTGCCAGTGCGGTGAATACAAGGAAGTTCCGGAACTTGCCAAGATTTACAAGGCCAAGGGTACGGGCTCCATCGTCATCGGTGACGAAAACTACGGCGAAGGCTCCAGCCGCGAACATGCCGCCATGGAACCGCGCTTCCTCGGCGTGAAGGCCGTGATCGTGAAGAGCTTCGCCCGCATCCACGAAACGAACCTCAAGAAGCAGGGCATGCTCGCCCTCACCTTCAAGAACGCCGCCGACTACGACAAGATCCAGGAACAGGACGTGTTCGACATCGTTGGCCTCACCAAGTTCGCTCCGGGTTCCGAGTTCACGCTCGTCGCCCACCACAAGGACGGCTCGGTCGATAACATCGCCCTCAGCCACACCTACAACGAACAGCAGTGGGCATGGTTCAAGGCGGGTTCCGCCCTCAACTTGATCCGCGCGAACAACAAGTAAGCACCCCGGCGCATTCCTATCCACGGTACAAACCGTTACGTATGCGCCACACGTCATCCTGAACAACAGCAAGGTTGCGAAGGATCAAAACATTAAAATCCATCGGTAAAAACCGATGGATTTTTTGCTATAAAACGAGCGATGTCCGAAGAATCATTGCAGCGGTTTAAGCCGCATTCATCACATGGCGGCGCCACTTACCGCTTTTCCAGCGACGCCAGAAAATAAGCGGCGCCGTACTGTACACGGCAACAACTGCAATCCAGGCGTATTGAGCCGGAAGGTGGAAAATGTAGGCAGCCACGTACAAGGCGCCCGCCACGCACCAGTTCATAATGGCACACGCGAACATGACCCACACGGTATCGCCCGCACCGCGAAGCGCACCCGCATAAATTACGAGCAAGACTTCAACAAAAATGTAGAAAGTTGCTATCCGCAGCATGAAAATACTCATGGGTCTTGCCGCATCAAAAATGGCAAGAGCCTCGGCAGAAGCCTCCGCCACATCGGGCCTAAAGATATCCGTCAGCATGCCCGGCAGGAATATAAAGAAAATGGCCATCAGCAACGAATATCCCCAACCAAGCCGCAGTCCCGAATAAGTCGAACGCGTCGCGGCGGCCCCATCACGAGCACCAACATAACGCCCTACGAGGCTTGTGGACGCCACCTCTAGCCCCATCAGCGGAACGTATGCCACCATATCCCAGTTAAACATCACCGAAGCAGCCGTAGCCGACTCGGGGCCAAGCGCATGGAACATGAGAATCAGCAGCTGGAAAGCACTCATGTTCAGGCACATTTCGACACCCGAGGGAATCCCCTTCTGCAAAAGTTCCTTAGTCAAGGGCCAGCTGAATGCAAACGCATAGCGGGTACGGAAACGCTTATGGCAGCTTTTTCCCCAGAATTTCGCGAATAAAATTACAGTCGAAATCAGGTTCCCTATCAAGGTTCCGTAAGCGGCCCCCGCAACGCCCAAAGCCGGAATCGGCCCGAATCCGTAAATCAAGAAGAAATTACAGACAACATTCGCTACCATTCCGACAAAGGCAGCCTTCATCACGATTTTGGTTTCGCCGATACCGCTAAAAAAGCAAGGTGCAGCGTTACGCACCAGATTAATGATGCCACCGAACATCAGAATGTCAAAGTACGTTTTCTGGTACTGCAACTGGTCGGCCGGCAAATGCTCCAGGCCAAACGCAAAATGCCCCAGCGGAATCGTAAGGTACAATAGCGGGACCGAAATTAGCGATAGGTATACCGCCTGCATGAACACGCGACCGCAATCCCAACGTTTTTTGCCCCCCAGCCGCTGCGCCACCATGGCGGTCGTGTAGCTGATAGCACCGGTAAAGAACATCGTAAGCGCAAGTTGCACCGCCCCCGCCCCGAGCGCCGCGTTCATTTCGGCAGGACCAAGCTTCGATAGGAACAACCGGTCGATAAAGGTCATGATGGTGTCGAAAGACATCGACATAAGCATCGGAAGCGCTACCACGAGCACATCCTTTACATCACCGTTTTTCTTGAATTTCGACGGTCTATAGAACTTATTCAGTATTGCGTCGACCATATTGAGGGACGAATATAGAAAAAAAATTATAGTTATAGTTTTAAAAATGCAATGACAAGCTATAACAGAGCCAAAAATCTATATCTCAAGAAAAAAAAGACACACCGCATTCTTCTAAACGCAAAGCGGTCTTTCTCAAGCATCAAAAATTAGCGATAAATAGAATTATATATGGCACAAGCCATTTCATATCCAAGTACAGGAGGAACCGCGTTTCCAACTTGGGTAAATTGTCTGGCCATAGGTCCTATAAAAACATAATCATCCGGAAACGTCTGAAGTCTAGCACATTCACGCACAGTCATTGTTCTTGGGATAAATGGATGCAAATGCGATCTGCCGCCACCTCCGGTTCCTCCGGCAATTATCGTTTTTGAAGGTTTTTCAGGATTAAGCCGATCAACACGTCCCAACTGATCTCGTTGTCCAAAGCCAAGAATCATATAACGCGATATTGATTCAGCCTTGTGATTTCGCGGAACATTGCTTTCGGTTGATGTAATTATTTTTTTTAAAGCACTTCCAGAAGGAATTTGCTTTTCCACCTTATCGGGAAAGGTAAAATCTCCCACACGGCTACCGATGATCAGAGTTCGCATTCTTTTTTGTGGAACTCCGTAATCAGCTGCATTTACAACCGTAGGTTTAGCAACAGAATATCCTGCAGTTTGCAAAATTTCACAAGCATGACGAACTTGCTCTCCTCCGTCAATGCTTAAAAGTCCATCGACATTTTCTATTAAAAAAGTTTCGGGCAAAAAATGCACAATAACATTTATATAACAAAAAAGCAAATTGCCATATTTTTCATGTTGAAATCCAACACGTTTAAAATTTTCTCCACTTTTAGAAAAACGTTGATTTGCTGCAATACTAAACGATTGACAGGGGGGACCACCATGAAAAACACCTGGGAATTTTTTTTGTACTCCTTCCGCTTCAAGACGAGCTATAACAGATTCGTAGTCCTGCATATTTCCCGAAAAATCAGGAGGACCAAGAACCTTCTTTGCACCATTAGCACGAAGTGTATCACAAAACATTTCATTTATTTCAACATCAAAAATTGTATCAAAACCAGCATATTTAAAGCCAACATCCAAACCTCCCGCGCCAGAAAAAAAACTGACACAAGGAATATGCGGAGCAACCATTTTTCGCTCATTTACAGGAATAAACTCAGGAAAAACAAAGTCTTCAAAACTCGATTCATCAGAATAAACGAGAGAATTGTAGTCAAGTCCCTTTTGCGCGAGGATTTCTTCGAAAGGAGTCTCTGTTTTAATGGAATAATCTAATAATTTTTTTTGATTTCTATAAGAAAGTCGTTTCATTATACAATATTCCTTTTCGCAAGTTCATATACATCACGAGCCATTTTCTTAGATGAAAAATCGGAGACATTCCATTCCGTGAGTTTTATTTTGTAATAAATGTGGATGCTTCGATGGCAAGTTGGACACAGAGGCTTCAAATCATCTAACGTTGTCGTCGAGCCATTGCTATTAAGCGTTGCAGACAGAGGCAAGATATGATGTAGTTCTAAGATATTGGAATCTGTAAGCCAGGGGTATTTTTCTACAGGATGCATTCCACAAGCATCACATATATATTCAGGATTCACTCTAAAAAAACGTGTTCTCAAAAGTGGGCTACGCTCTATCTTTTGGTGAGAATCAAAAGCCTTTCGACCTTCGCGCACGGCAAATTCAAAAACACTTCGATCTCGAAGTTTTATATCCAAATTCTGCATCTGCGCATAATTTTTTAAAGATGAGAGCCTAAGGAATTCCGTATTCGGGTCACACTCCCTTTTCTCTCCTATAAAAGGAACAGTAGCGCTCAATATTGCGTCTATATCAGAAGTGTCTAAATAAAGTTTTTTATCAAACCAGCGAATATAAGAGACCTGTCCCATAAAAACGAGCATTTCGCGAACTTGACGTTCTTCATCGCCATAAGGCAATCTCGAAGTTCTATTTAAATTTCTATAATGAGAAATGTCTTCTAATCCAGTACAATCATTCCCAATGACATAAGAAAACACATCTTCCAAAGATACAGGCCTTTCTCTTCTTGCTATAAGTAGCTTTAATATTGCTATAAAAGGAAAAACTGGAGGCACTTGTGCACTATACTCTTCAAATGCTGGATAAGGATATTGAAAATGCGAGAATACAAAATTCAGATACTCATCAGGAGAAAAAGGGGCTTGCCCCGCAAGATTTTGACACAAGCTCGTTACAATAAGCCTACCTTCAATTTTTGAAGCAAGCATTGAACATTGAAAGACACGTGCATAATTTCGCCACACCTTATAATGCGATGGCGAAAACGGCAAGCCCGTATTCATTTCAAGAGGGTTGCGCAAGAAATCATCTTTAGCATCAAGATCTATACCGTCTAAAGAATTCAAAACCCTTGCAATCGCACAAATATTATCAAAATGGAAATACGACAACCGTCCTTGGTCCCAACGCCACCGCATGATTCAACTCCAAAAACTAAGAATAAAATTTTGTTCTCTAATATAAAAAAAAGGTATGTCATAAGGCGACATCTATCTATAATTGTATTCAATTCACCCTATTTTTTCATCATCACGTTGTCATTTTTTTTGCATAATTCTATTTTTGAGCCGTTCAAAATTTAAACCAAGGATTAACAATGAGCAAGAATTACAAGATTGCAGTGCTCCCGGGCGACGGTATCGGTCCGGAAGTGATGAAAGAAGCTGTCCGCGTGTTGGACGTTGTTTCCAAGAAGTTCGGTTTCGACGTGAACGCCGAATGGGCAAACGTCGGTGGTGCCGCCTATGACGAAAGCGGTTCTCCGCTTCCGGAAAGCACCCTCAAGCTGGGTGAAGCTTCTGACTGTATTCTTTTCGGTTCCGTGGGTGGCCCGAAGTGGGAACACCTTCCGCCGAACCTGCAGCCGGAACGCGGCGCTCTCCTCCCGCTCCGTAAGCACTTCAAGCTTTTCTGCAACCTCCGCCCGGCCCGCGTCTACAAGGAACTCGCAGGCGCTTGCCCGCTCCGCGCAGACATCGTTGGCGACGGTTTCAACATCCTCACCGTCCGCGAACTGACGGGTGACGTTTACTTTGGCCAGCCGAAGGGCCGCGAAGGCGTTCCGGGCTCCAAGGAAGAAATCGGCTTTGACACCATGAAGTACAGCCGCTACGAAGTCGAACGCATTGCCCGCTTCGCTTTCGACGCCGCTATGCTCCGCAACAAGAAGGTTGCCTCTATCGACAAGGCCAACGTGCTCACCACGAGCGTGCTCTGGCGCGAAGTCGTGAACGAAGTCATCAAGGACTATCCGGAACTCACTCTCGAACACCTCTACGTGGACAACGCTGCCATGCAGCTCCTGAAGCGCCCGCGTGAATTCGACGTGCTCCTCTGCCCGAACCTCTTCGGCGACATCCTCACCGACGAATGCGCCATGCTCACCGGTTCCATGGGTCTCCTCCCGTCCGCTTCTATCGCCGAAGGTTCCTTCGGTCTGTACGAACCGGCCGGTGGTTCCGCTCCGGACATCGCAGGCAAGGGTATTGCAAACCCGCTCGCCCAGATCCTCTCCGTGGCCCTCATGCTCCGCTACACCTTCAAGGAAGAAGAAGCGGCCAAGGCCATCGAAGCTGCTTGCGAAA
>NZ_CAMVDO010000031.1 GCF_947166265.1 uncultured Fibrobacter sp.
AGTTCGAGGCCAACAAGTACCCGTTCATGGTGCATGCCGAAATCAACGCGCTGCACTATGCCCGTGGCAAAGTTCCTCCCGGCTCCAAGCTCTATGTGATTGGTTTTCCGTGCGAACGCTGCGCCCTGGATGTGAGCCTTTCGGGCGTTGCCGAAGTGTTCGTGACCAAGGACGATTACGACCCGAAGTCCACGCTGAACAACAGCCGCGACACGGCCTACTATATGTTTGCGCAGGCGGGGATCATCGTGACGTTGTGCGGCAAGCGCATTCGTCCCGTGGTCTCGAAGCCGAACAAGTAGTGTTTTTTTCCCTCGTCGGGTGGCGCAATGGCGGGAAAGCTGAAACTGTGGACGTTAATTTTGTAAAAATGTAGACTTTTTCGGGGAAAATTTGTTATATTGATAACCGGGAGCATTCTGCGCTCGGTTATTTTATTGGATTTTGAATATGGTGAATCTTTTTGAATATCTGAACTACCGTGAATTTTTGCGGGATAGCTACGAGGAACGGCATAAGGGCGACTGGCGCTTCAGTCATCGCTATATTGCCGATCGTGCCGGTTTCGATGCGTCGATGTTCAACAAGATTCTGCAGGGCAAGCGTAACCTGACGGTACGTCTTGTCTCTGTTTTTGCCGATATTTTCTGTAGCGATGCCCGCGAAAAGGCCTACTTTGCCGATATGGTGGCGTTCAACCAAGCAAAGAACCATTCCGAAAGTCGCCAGTACCTGGAAAAGTTGGTGGCGACCAAGGAATGCAAGGTCGAAGAGGTGGCGAAGGACCAGTTCGAATACTTTGACCACTGGTACCATGCGGTAATTCGTGAACTGGTGACTTTTTATCCGTACGTGGGTGACGATGCAGCACTCGGTTTGATGGTTCGCCCGCCGATTACGGCCTCGCAGGTGAAGTCTTCGATTGCGCTGTTGGAACGCCTCTCGATGATCAAGAAGAACGAGGTGACCGGCTTTTACGAACAGACGCAGGGCCTGATTTCGAGCGGTTCGGAATCTTTCAGCACGGCGGTCAACTCTTACATTCAGCAGAACTTGAGCGTGGCACAAGATGCCATGGACCGTTTCGAACGCGGTGAGCGCAATTTGTCGACGCTAGCCTTTGCCTGCGACGAGCCGACTTATAAGGAACTGGTCGAAATGGTGCGTCGCTTTAGGCGCGAAGTTTTGGCGAAGGTGGGGCAGTGCGAAAAGCCTAATCGCGTGTTCCAGCTGGGAATGCAGCTGTTCCCGCTTTCGGATCCGTATCCGCCGCCGCAGCGCCGTGGACGTAAGCGCCGTATTCGTGGGCTTGAAAAGACCGACGGTGATGTGCTGGTTGTTGCGGATGTGGCAGAGACGCGTACTGATGGCGAAACTATCGAAGGGGGTGTCGATGCGTAGTACTTTAAAAAGATCGTGGACTTCGGCTTTGCCGGAAGCCGCGTTGCTTGGCTTGGGAATACTTGCCGTCGCCCTGCTTTCGGCATGTTCCAACGATAAGAGGGATGTCGCTGGCGGTACCGAGGCGGAATCGACTATCGCTTTGCAGTTGCAACTGGCGGACGGCAATGTCGCCGCGTACAGTCGCGTTCGTGTTCTTCCTGAAGATTATTTGCCGGAAACGGCGAATGCCGCAGAATGGACGGAGTCGGATGTCAACGGTTATGTGAAAGTTCCTGTGGAGCCGGGCTCCTACACGGTGGAAGCTCGCCATGTCGATGGAACGGTCGCGACGGGTGCGGTTCGCAGTGTAGCTCTCGATGCCAAGACTCCTGATTCTAGGGTCGATACGCTTGAACTTGGGGCCCTTTCTACGATCGAAGGCTATGTCATGCTTGGTGACTCGATGCCGGTCATTCGCATCGCGGGACTTGACCGCTTCGTGATTCCCGACAGCACGGGACATTTTGTGATCGATTCGCTCCCGGCGGGTAGTTTCGAGGTGCAAATAGGCGATCCGCTTGCAGCCCATTCGGCAAAGATTGAATCTGCAACGGGAGATACCTTATTTGTAGACTGTTCGGCACCGGATGCGGAAATTCAGGTGACAAAGCCTACTCAAACGGCCGCAACTGATTTTCCTGATGGTGATTGGAGTATGCACGACGCTCTCCTCGCCGAAGCCGATGGCTATGCTGCGGCTGTTCCCGGTGGTATGAAGGTGCTTGGCGCGGCTGGTTTTACCGATAGTTTAGGTACTATTTCCGAGGCCGAAGGTGAAATCTGCGTCGTGACGACTACGGCGGATTACGTCATCGTCGAAGATACGACGGAAGTCGATTCGGCCGGAAATGCGAAAACGACCGCCGTGATTGCACCGGGATCCCTTCGCGAGTGCGCCTACAAGGAAGGTCCAATATGGATTTTGTTCGAAAAGAGCGGTACCTACAATTTGGAATCTCCGCTTCGACTCGGTTCCGATAAGACTTTCGACGGCCGTGGGCGAGATATCCGCATTACAGGCATGGGTATTCTGACTCAGGAATCCAGCAATCTGATTTTTGAAAACCTGACATTTACCGCACCCGCTATTACGGTACAGGATACGAGTTCACGCCGAGCGCTTTCGCTCCATAATGGAACGCATCATGTCTGGGTCGACCATTGCGTGTTCGAAGAATACCCGCTGGTGGAACTCGATGTGAAACGAGGTTCCCACAACGTGACGATTTCTTGGTCGCGCTTCGAAAATGCACAGACCGGTGTCCTGTTTGGCCTGGCGGCTGACATCATTATGGATACGGCGCAGAGCTTGACCATGCATCACAATTATTTTGCGGGACTTTCTCGAGACGGTATTCTTGCTCACGGAGGAAAACTGCATGCTTACAATAACTTCTTTGACTCTGTAGAAAAGTCGGGCGTGGTCTGTTCCGATTCGGCGCATTGCCTGATCGAAAAGAATGTGTTCAACAATGAGTTGCCCGTGACGCTTTATCGCTGGTATTATGAGGACGGAACTCCGGTCGATTCAACCGTCGGCTTCGTTAAAATGGTGGAGAACCGATTTGCGTTGCTGGAACCTGCCGACAGTGCCGTGGCTAATGGTGATGCGCTCGGCTACAAGCCTGATTACAAGTACAGCGCCGATGTCGCCGATGTGGGCCTTGCCCTAAAGGTGAAAAAGGAGAGTGGTGCTCGATAATGTCATCCCCGACTTGATCAGGGATCTCCTTTTTGTAGCCTTACTATATTTATAATATGAAAGAAAAACTACCGGCTTTCTTGTTTATGCTCGCTATTCCGCTGTCGATTGTTCTCTACCTCAAGGTGGAGGCGGCTTCGGGCTCCGAAATCGTGGCGCTCCTGTCGGCGGTAGGGCTTTATTTGGTCATCTTTTTTCTGCTCGCGATGTTCTTCAATTCCCGCGCAAAAGATGCGGACGGTAAGGCTGTATCGGCATTGGATCATTTATTTGCAGAGAAAAAGACGAGGGCGGAACTTGCCCGCGAAGAAATCCTGCGCAAGCAGAAGGAAATTGCAGAAAGTCGCGATAACCAATCGAAGTGATTGCCTGATATCGGAATGTACGCGCAGCTCCGCGCTTTGGACTTATAGAATGCAAAAAAGTCGCCCAAAAATTGGGCGGCTCTTTTGTTTGAGGTGTTTTAAACTTTTAGCGGAGGTCGGCGACGCAACGGACGTAGAGGCCTTTGCTCATGCTTTCGTCGGTGCGGTTGATGCTACGGCCAATGCTGCGGAATTCCCAAGAACGGGCGGTGTTCTTTTTCACCTTGGAAGCGGACCAGTAGTGACCGGTGTTGTCGCCTTCGCAGTAGCCGTCCCAGTCCTTGCAACCGCCCTTGCCCAGATTGTTCCAGTCGAGCTTGGACTGGTCTTTCTGGTAATCGCGCCATTCGCCGTCATTGGGGAGGTGCCAGCCGGAGGGGCATGCCTTGGCGGCTTCCTTATGGTTGTAGAAACGTCCGAATTTCTTGCAGTTGCCTTCGTCTTCGAGCAGGCACTGCTTGGGGGTGGAAAGGCTGAAGGCGAGGTTGTTTTTCATCCATGCCTTGTCGCCCTTGATTTCGACCTTGTAGGTCTTGCCGTCACGCTTGTCGGTGAGGGTGCGGCCATCTTGGGAAATGTTCTTGCTCTGAAGGGCGAGCGCGAAAAGTTCTTCGTCGGAGAGGTCCTGCTCGATGTGTCCGAGTTTTGCTCTCTTGCTGGAGGTGTGGGTCATGTTAGCCTTGTTCGAAATCTTGGCGACCTTGTGGTGAGCCATTTTCGGACCTGCGGCAAAGCTTGTGCCACAGCAAAGGGCTACGACGGCTGCAACCGTGATAACACGGGCCGAACCCATGACCAAGCGATTGAAATTGAATCCTAACATCACACACAACTCCCTTGAGGCTTTTTGGCGCCTACACTATTGAATATATACAGGAGTTGAGGAAAACGAAACTTACAAATTTGTGTTATATCCGAAGTGTGATTCCTGCTACATTCGGACCGACCCATAGTGAAAATTTTTGGTTACGGTCCTTGTGCATCTCAAGAATTCCAAGGCTTACGCCGGTGCCGACCAATGCACCTACGACAACGTCACTAACGTAATGTTTGCCTGCGGCGATGCGGAGAACGCTTTCGAGTCCGGCAAGCGAGTAGGCGGTTGCGCAAACGATTCCCTTGTAGGGGGAATTCGGGTAGACCGTCTTGAACCACTGGTCGGTAAAGGTGGCTACGGTAAAGGCGGCGGTGGCATGCCCCGAAAAGAACGAACCGTAAGCTTCGGCCTTGGCGTTTCCCGCTTTTTCCTTGCCGGCTTCCGTCCCTGAACGGGTAGAGGAGGCGTACATGTAGGGGCGGGGCCATACCTCGAGCGAGCGGATGGCGAGGTTGATTCCGTTCCCGATGCCGACGGCCTGCAAAAGCATTACGGTAAAGGTTGCGAATTCACCCCCGGTAGAATTCCCGCTGTACCAGGCGATGCCCCCTACCGCGAGTGGGCCAAGGGCGAAAACGGAGCCGATGTCGCTAGCCCTGTCGGCGCTTTTGCTGTAGCGGCCGGCTAGGGGTTTGTCCCAAGGCAATAGATCGCCCTTGTCTTTTAGGGTTTCGGGGGTGTCCATGCGGGAATAAAGGAACATTCCCATTCCAAACATGCCTCCGGCAGCCAAGGTGACGGGAAGGTCGTTTTCAAGGGATAGCTTGTAGGTGGGGCGTTCGGTTTCTGAGGCTTGTGCAAACCCCATTAAGAACGAAACGGCTACAAACAATGACCTTTTGAAAAATCGCATACAGCCCCTAAGCTAAAAAATTTATATTGCTCTAAAGAAAACGAATGGAGCTTTTGTGGCAGATTCTTTAAATATCCGCGAACCGATTGTACCTAGTATGGATCTCTTTGGGGCCATTTCCGACGAAATGCGCCTTAAAATTCTTTTGCTTTTAGACCAGGCGGAATTCACCGTCAACGAAATCAAGGATATCCTGGATATTCACCAGAGCAATGCGAGCCGTCACTTGGCGAAACTGTCGTCGTGCAACTTGCTCAAGGACCGTCGCGACGGTATCAAGGCGTACTACCGCTTAAGCGAGGACTTGTACATGAGTGGCCGTATGCTGACCATGATTCGCGAAGCCTACGAAGAACTCCCGGACAAGGACATCCTTAAGTGCCGTGCCGCCCAGGTGCTCGAAGATCGCACCGACAAGACCAAGGGCCAAATCCACAAGCTCGACCAGGCGGGCGGTAGCCTCAAGGCGCAAATCAGCCTGTTCGGTCATCTGATGTATCCGTTCGAAAATGCGGTTGACGTGGGCTGCGGCGAAGGCGGTGACCTCACGCTGATGCTCTGCAACTGTTGTAAGCACGTGACGGCGCTTGACTGCGACCCGAAAATCATCAGCGGACTCCAGAAAATACTGAAGCAGAAGGACATCCAGAACGTGTCGCCCAAGGTGGCCGATATGGTCAATACGGGACTTCCCGATAATTTTGCCGATCTCGTGCTCATGAGCCAGGTGCTTCATCACGCCAAGGATCCGCGTCTTGCCCTCAAGGAGGCGGTCCGTATCCTCAAGCGCGGCGGTACGCTTGCCCTGCTTGACTTGGCGCAGCACAAGGAAGAATCCTTCCGCACCACGCACGGTCACATTTGGCTTGGCTTCGATCGCGGTCAGCTCGAATTCTTTGTCAAGGAATTCAACTGCGAAGTCGTTTCGAGCGAAATCATCCCGAGCGAAAATGAAGTCGACAAGAAACTGCCCGTTATCTGCATGATTCTGAAAAAGAAATAATCGGCATGCCCCCGTGTCATCCTGAGCGGAGCCCGACAGGCGAAGCGATATACGAAACTTGGCAACTTGTTGCCTTAGTTGAGTTTGGTTCGAAGGAGCAGGATCTCTACTGAATTTTTTTTCATTTTTCTGTTGCGTGTAGAGAAAAAATTGTATATCTTTGGGTAAAGAGCTTTTGAAAGGAGAATATTATGGGAAAAATTCTTAAGTATGTCGCCATTGCAGCGGCCTGCATCATCTCGGCCTTTGGCGTGTATTGCCTTATCAAGTATTCTTCTGCCGACGACAAGCTCGAAAACAAGTCGGAAGAGTAGTTTAATACGCATCTTTTAGAATTTGGCGGTTGCAAGGAGCATCCGCCTTTTGGCGTATAAAGCCATTTCCTCATTATTTTCATCAAATTAATCTCTCGTCTTTCGTCTTTCGTCTCTCGTCTTTCTACATTATCCGCATGAATTTTTTAAACAAGAAGCCTGCTTTTTTTGTGGCGCTTTCCGCCATTTTCCTTGGAATCTTGCTGATCGTGTTCCGCGATTTTGCGTTCGACCCGAATCAGCTCATGCTCAACAGCGACCAGTTGAACGGTATCGGTAGCCGAATTCTGCGTGCCGAAAGTGCCGTGCTCACGGAATGGGACGACTCCCGCCTGGGTGGTGTGCCCACAATCGACGCCTTGTTTGCCGACGCCTACCACCCGCTGGTATGGGTGCAGTTCCTGATGGACCCCGCACGCGCCGTGGGCTTCAAGTTTATCCTCACGCTGTGGGTGGCTTTCATGAGTGCCATGGCTCTCGCCTGGAACCTGACGGGAAACCGCTGGTGGGCGGGCTTGCTTGGCATGCTTTACGCGTTCTCGCCGGAATATTTCACTTACATTTACGGCGGCCACGACGGCAAGATGATGGTCTTTGCGATTACTCCGCTTGCGCTGCTCGCTATCAGGAAAATTGTGCGTTCGGGTAGCATTCCCTATATGATAGTGCTTGCGCTCTCGGTCGCGTGGATGATTCTCGGTTCGCACCTGCAGCTCACTTACTTGTTCCTGTGGGGCGCCGGCCTTTATACGCTTTACGAAGTCGCCTTCCATTGCGATGCCCTGAAAACTCGCGGCAAGCGTCTTGGCCTTGCGGCGGTGGGCCTCGGCTTTGGCCTTGCGCTTTCGTGCTTCCAGATTGTGCCGCCTTACATGTACACGACGACGCAGTCGGTGCGCGGCGACGATAGCCACACCAATTACGGCCACGCGGTTAGCTGGTCCTTGCACCAAGAAGAAATGGCGCAGATCCTGTTGCCGGGTTTTGTGGGCGTAGACGTTTACGAACAGAACGAAAAGACGGGCGACCTCGAAGGTTCCTCTTTCGTGAGTTTCTCGATGGATGAATACCGCAAGCTGGGTGGAGGTTCTCCGTTCTACTGGGGGCACAACTTTTTCAAGCTCGATCATAACAATGCGGGTACCTTGCTGACGTTCCTCGGATTCCTTTGCCTGTTCCTGCCGGGCAAGCGTCGCTATGCGGCGTTCTGGGGCCTGGGTGCTGTCGTTGCCTTGAGCTACGGCATGGGCGACCATTCTCCGCTGTTTAAGCTGTGGTACAACGTGCTCCCTGGCGTCAAGAACTTCCGCGCTCCGGGTATGGCCCTGTTCTGGTTGCCGCTCTTGCTGGTGATGATGGCTGGCCCGGTTTTGAAGGCTATTTCTGGTGACGCGAAGACTCCTGAAGAAGCTGCCGAAACCGAAGATAACCGTCGCGCCTTGCTGCATGGTTCTGCCATGTACGGCGTACTCTTGGTGCTCGCCTTGATCGCCCGTTATGCCTGGACGACCTTTATCGGCCCTGTCGGCCTGGTGGTGATGATTGTTTATGCCGCCCTCTGCCTTGGCGTAATGAGCCTCGACGACCAGAAGAAAAAGCTCACGGCCGCAAACCTAGCCGAAGCGTTCCAGAAAGGACTTCCGGCGACTCCGCGTGCAGTGCAGGCCTGCATCTTTATCGGCTTTGCCTACCTCGGCGTGATGCTTATGAGCGGCCAGAAACTTTTGGAAGATTCTGTTACGGCGCCCTACTTTAAGCCGCTTAACGAAATCGTGATGAATGCGACTGCCGGCAAGACCATCCCGAGTTTTGTGTTGGTGCTGGTGATTGTCGCGGTGACGCTCTTTGTGTTCAAGTGGAAGGCGGGCATTGCCCAGAAGGCGGGGGTACTTGCTCTTGCCGCAGGTGTTGAACTCTTCTTTATCGACGGAGCTTTCATCCAGAATGTCTCGGCAAACGAATACTTGCAGCCGACCAACCCGGTCGTCGCAGCGATTAAGGCACCGTACAAGACCGATTCGCTGAATACACCGCGTGTGCTTTCGCTTTCCCGCAACAAGGCCTTGAGTGGAAACGCATTCCCACAGTACAATCTGCGTAATGCCGACGGTGTTCACGATAACGAACTTGCGAGCTACCGCGCTTTCCGCGGCGGTCAGAATGACGCCAACTACTTGATGAACATCAATGATCCGACGGCGGTGCATCCGTTCCTAGACTTGATGAACGTGGGTGCCATCATTTTCGATAGTCGTCAGGGAACAACCTATATGCCGATTCCCACGGCAATGGGCGAGGCCTACCTTTACGGCGAAGCGGTCGTGATGGATGATTCTGCAGCCATCAAGACGCTCCAGACTCAGGCCGCAATCCGCTCTTCGACAGATTCAGGGAACTTAACTGAATCGGTGACAGAACCTGCTGCTGATTCTGCCGCAGCTTCGGCCGATAACGCTGTGGTTGATTCCGCAAAGACTGGTTCTGCAAGTGCGGCCGCTGCGGAATCTGCTGCTGTCACTGTTCCCGCAGCACCTGAATTCGGTGATGTCGCGGGAAAGTTCTTCTACAAGGAAAAGGTTATTTTGTCGGAAAAGCCGGAATTCGACGGCAAGGGTAGCGTGGCTGCCAAGGGGCCGATTCAGGGTTACGCTAAGTTGGTTGCCAGTCCGAAAATGGATACGCAGGTGTTTAATGTGACGGCAGACCGCGAAGGCTTTATGGTGGTCGCGGGCAACTATCATCCGTATTGGAAGGCTTATGTGAACGGGAAGGAAACCAAGGTCTATAAGGCGTTTGGAACCTTGCGCGCCGTGCAGATTCCGGCGGGTAAGTCCGAAGTTCGTATGGAATACCGCAGCGCTCCGTTCCACAAGACGGTTCTTGTGAGTGTGATTGCCGCCGTGTTGCTGATAGTTCTCGGTGCGGCCGCTGCCGTTCGCTGCCGCAAAAAGTAAAACTTACTCTTTTAGATAAACGCTTCGCCCGTCGTTGAACATCAGGATGACGGGCAATTTTTTTGTTGCGAAAACGTTGCCTTCGAGAACACCGCTTTTCAAAAGCAGGCCGTTCAGGCTGAAAGCCTTGTACGGAGCATTGCTCGTGACATCTGCGATTAGGAAGCGGCTGGGGCCGACTCGTGTGAATTGGAGTCCGCGGGCTTGTCTTGAAATCTGCAATGCAGTAATATCCTCGGCGGCGAACTTGTAATCTGGGCAAGTATTCAATGTGTCGAGAAGAATGGTGAATTCTCCGGCAACGGCCGCAAGTGCGAGCGGCATGTCGATCATGTCGACATCTTTTCCTTCGTTTCGTCTTCTTGCTTCGGGCGGATTGAATTCACAGCCGGAGTAACCGAATTCTTTGTTGTAGAATTTTTTGCACAAATTAAATACATGCGACACAAGGGAATCCGCCTGTTCGGCCGTTCCCTTGAAAACGCCCGCTTTCTGCAGGCGCGGAAATTCGTCTTTGTACACGTCTTTGTGCTTCACAGTGAAAAGCGAGTCTGTGCGTGTGCTCTCGTCTTCGGAATACGTGACTCGTGCTACCTTGACCACCTTCTTGGTGACAATCACGATCATGGTGGAATCCAGTTCGGACCTGTATACCCATGCTGTATCAGTGCTGGAGGCGTTCTTTACGGCGGGCTCGCGCTGGCTCATCTTGGAGAGGTCCAGGTAGTCTCCTTCGAACAGGTAGAGCGCTGTCGCTGGGTACCCCATGTAGACATCGGTGCTGCCGCCCCCGCCCTGATGGTGGGTGACGTTGCATTCCGCCGCCTGTAAACTTGCGACTCCGATGCCAGCAGCGAATACGCCCGCAAACAGAAATTTGGTGAATTTCATGCTCTTTTCTCCTTATTAACCTTTCGTATGGAAAATAGTAAAAAAAGAGCCCGATTTTCAAGGCTGTCAAAAATAAGTGATTTGAGTTATCGGATGCTGCCGTTTTCCAGCTCGTCCCGCAGCATGTTCGAAGCGGCGGACTTGAAAATACTCCTCATGAATTCGTCGTAGCCGGGTTCACCCTTCTTGGGGTGGCGCCTGGGGGCGCTGGCTGCGATCCTTTTCTTCAGTTCGAGAATTTCCTTTTCGTCCATATTGGCCTCGTTGGTTTGTGGTCCTATTAAATATCGATTGGTTTGCACAAATTGTCAAGAAATCCCTGAAAAAAAAACAGGTGCCCGCTTGGAGCACCTGTTTTAATTTTGTTGGTTTGTCGCCGAATTACTTCAGTTCCTTGAGAGCCGCCTCGTTCTTAGCAATAATATCTTGCTGAGTAGCGAGCTTGGTGCGTTCGGCGTTTACCACAGCTTCGGGGGCGCCGCTCACGAACTTTTGTACTTTCGCTTCGCTCAAGTACCAAATGCTGGGCTCGGTCATATCCATGCAAGCATGGCTGCGACTCTCGCCCTACGCATTTGTCGTTTCGAAAGCTATTTCAGTTCCTTCAATGCTGCTTCGTTTTTGGCGATGATATCTTGTTGTGTTGCCAACTTTACTCGTTCTGCATTGACAACGGCCTCTGGTGCTCCTGAGACGAATTTTTCATTTGACAACTTACGTTCGATCGAAGCGGCGAATGCCTTGGCCTTCTCGATTTCCTTTTCGAGGCGGGCGATTTCTGCGGCCGGGTCGAGGATGCCTTCCAGCGGGATGTAGAGTTCGCCACCGGGCACCACGGCGCTGGCGCTGAACTTCGGCTTGGCTGCCTTCACGGCGACGCTCAGGTCAGAAAGACCCGAAAGTTCGGTGATGATTGCCATGCAGTCCTTCACGCTGGCTTCCGTCGCGGCGTCGTCCACGCTCACCACGGCGCTGAGCTTGGTGGCGGGGCTCACGTTGTAGCGGCCACGCACGCCACGCACGCTTTCCACCACGGCGAATGCCTGGTCGAATGCGGCTTCGATCTTTGCGTCGATGAGCGATTCGTCGGCCTTGGGCCAGGCGCGGCTTATGACCATTTCGCTGCCCTGGAACAGGATGCTGTTGAGCTCTTCGGTGATGAACGGCATCACCGGGTGGAGCAGGTCGAGCACGTTCTTCAGCACGTAGCTGAGGATAGCCATGGCGTTCTTCTTTTCGGCGGTGAGCGTTTCTCTGTTGATCACGGCCTTCTTGATTTGCGCAAGCGCCAAATGCTGGCCTCGGTCATGCCCACGCAAGCGTGGTCGCGACTCTCGGCCTACGCATTTGTCCAAGTAGCTGGAGCAGACGTCGTCCCACACGAAGTTTTTTGTTGTGTTGGGCGTTCCCCGCTGGTGCGGGTCGGGCTATATTTTAGGGGCTTCCGCCATCGCTACGCTCGTCGCCAGCCTCCTAAAACGGCACCACAGTGCCGCCCCAAGGGGTCACTATCCCTAACGCAAAGGTTTTAAAAAATTTTGATTATTAGGGTGATCCTAAATTGACCGGTGATGAAATTAATATTTTGCGTGAGG
Organism: uncultured Fibrobacter sp.; assembly: GCF_947166265.1. Classification (NCBI taxonomy): domain Bacteria; kingdom Pseudomonadati; phylum Fibrobacterota; class Fibrobacteria; order Fibrobacterales; family Fibrobacteraceae; genus Fibrobacter; species uncultured Fibrobacter sp. The sequence continues at coordinate 11,998 of NZ_CAMVDO010000031.1, forward strand.
GATGGATTAGGCGTTTTCGCTAATTGAGCTTCTGAAGCATATGTTCTCGGGGGAATAGAAACCTTTACTGACGAATCTGTAAGTTCTACTACTACACGTAGGCGAAGATTATTATCTAAACAAGCCATAGCGTTGGGATAATAATTTTCTTCAACCATGGGCTCCCCCAAATGTAATTCTTCACATTTGGCAGATTCTCGTCCCAATCCATAATATATGCCATTACCTTCTTTTTGCAAAATGCGAGTAACTGCATTGCAAGCTTCTTCTTCGTAAAGTCCTTTTAATGAGCACGAAGAAATAGACAATAGCAAAATAGTAGGAATGATAAGTTTGCTAATTCTGGCCATGATATAATTCCTATCAAAGGGGGCTGTGTTTTTTTAACGGTTACGTTCAATAGGCGAATATGTCTTTGTTATCGTTTGTTCGCTCCTATTTTACTTTTTTCCCACAATGAATGCAGAACTTTGCGTTTTCCGTTAATATTCCTGAACAATATGAACATTTTTCGGGCAATTTTTTCCCGCAGTTAGTGCAAAATTTCACTGGGGTGGAAATTTTTGAACCGCAATGGGGGCATTTGTTTCCTGCTCCAAGTGGGCATCCACATCGGCGGCATTTGTCTGCATCAGCATCGTTTGTGGCCATACATTTGGGACAAATCATGATAAATCTCCTATTTAAATAATGCTGGGATGATGATTACTAACAAAATGACTATTGGGACGATAATAAGGACTGCTAGCTGTAAACCCCATACCCACGGTTCTTTGACATAGCAATCATTTTTATCCATATATTGTCCCTTTCCAATTTTATAAGCGTCAATAATGACAAGTATTTCATCAATGATAATTGCGAGACTACCCGCAATAGCCATAACAGGATGTATTACAGAAAGAATAATTCCTGCTGCACCAAAAATGGCCTTAGTTATGCCTTTTGATAAATTTCCACAATAGAAATCATGGAAACCAAGCAATCCTCCGAGCAACCATAATATTCCTACGATTCCGGAATTTTTTTCGGATTCTTCTCCATCTTGATCTTCGAAATGGAGATTGGATGTTGGGGATTCGTCAAAAGGGTTTTTGTTTTGTATAATAGTCTTTGGGGGTTCTTCGTTGGCTAAGCGTTTTCCGCATTCGTCGCAGAATTTCGCGTACTCTGGAAGATCCTTTCCGCAATTAGGGCAAAACATGTTTTTGACTCCTTTGTTGTTTTATTTGGTCGAAATCAGTGTGTGAGTTCGCTTTTGTTCAACAAAGAGCTTTGCCAGTTTTTGTAAGGAAACAAAAAAGGCGCAGATCGTTGCATTTATCCATACGGGGCTCTCGACAGCCTCAAAGCGATAAACGCAAACGACCCACGCCCCATAAGGGCTGTTGCCCTTGGTCTATGCGACCAAGAATCAGCTAAAAAGCTGACATAACAAACTGAAGCACACCGCAAAGCGGCGTACCTGCGTGAGCGTCTGCCTCGTTCTCGCTTTGTGAAATGGTCGAGATTTCGTATGGAGAACAAGAGCAAAAACTCTTTTACTCTTATAAAATAACATAAAAATGGACGAAAAATTCAAAAAGTTTTCAAAAAAAGGCGTTTTATGAGGAAAATGGCGAGATTTTGCAAAAAGAGGTGGTCTTTTTTACTGAAAAACTGATTGGTGTAGTGAATTGTCAATACATTTTCTTTAAAATTTATTGACTTGTAAATGCAAATTGTGTATATTTACAGAAAAAGGAGCTTGACTATGGCTACGCTGCAAATGAGGGTCGATGATGACCTGAAAAAGAAGTCGGACGACTTGTTCCAGTCTCTCGGTATGGATACCTCTACGGCTATCCGTATTTTTTTGACATTTGCCATTGAGCATAAAGGGATTCCTTTTGAAGTCCGTCATGCACCCGAGGACTTATCCTTGGAAAAGGCTATTGAAGATACACGTAGTCGCAAGAATCTCCATGGCCCTTACGCCACGGCTGCAGATGCTGTTGCCTCTATGCTGGAGGAATAGCCTTTGTATCAGATTAAGTACACAAGCCGCATGAAACATGACGTCAAGGTCATGAAAAAACGTGGTAAAGACTTAAACAAATTAATCGCTGTATTGGATAAGTTGTCGAAAGGTGAACCGCTTCCGCCCAATAATCGTGATCATCAGCTAGTTGGGACTCTGTCCGATTTTAGAGAATGTCATATTGAACCGGATTGGCTTTTGATGTATCAGATATTCAACGATGAATTGATTCTTTCGGCGACTGCGACTGGTTCACATTCGGATTTATTCGGAAAATAGATTGATGCAAAAAAGAGGCGTTCTAAGAACACCTCTTTTAAATTTTAGATCCTTCGACGGAGTTTACCCTGAGCTTGTCGAAGGGCCTGGATGACACAATCCGCGGTTGCGGCTTGTGTCACTTCAACTCCTTCAGCGCAGCCTCGTTTTTCGCGATAATATCATGCTGCGTAGCGAGCTTCGTCCTTTCGGCGTTCACGACGGCTTCGGGAGCGCCACTGACGAACTTCTGGTTCGAGAGCTTGCGTTCGATGCTGGCGGCGAATGCCTTGGCCTTTTCAATTTCCTTTTCCAAGCGGGCGATTTCTGCAGCCGGGTCGAGGATGCCTTCCAGCGGGATGTAGAGTTCGCCCCCGGGCACCACGGCGCTGGCACTGAACTTTGGCTTCACGGCCTTCACGGCGACGCTCAGGTCGGCAAGTCCCGAAAGCTCGGTGATGATTGCCATGCAGTCCTTCACGCTTGCTTCCGTTGCGGCATCGTCGACGCTCACCACGGCGCTAAGCTTGGTGGCGGGGCTCACGTTGTAGCGGCCACGCACGCCACGCACGCTTTCCACCACGGCGAATGCCTGGTCGAATGCGGCTTCGATCTTCGCGTCAATGAGCGATTCGTCGGCCTTGGGCCATGCGCGGCTGATCACCATTTCGCTGCCCTGGAACAGGATGCTGTTGAGTTCTTCGGTAATGAACGGCATCACCGGGTGCAACAGGTCGAGCACGTTCTTCAGCACGTAGCTGAGGATGGCCATGGCGTTCTTCTTTTCGGCGGTGAGCGTTTCGCTGTTGATCACGGCCTTCTTGATTTCCAAGTAGCTGGAGCAGACGTCGTCCCACACGAAGCGGTACAGGAACCCGGCGAGTTCGGCGAAGTGGTATTCTTCGAGCATGCGGGTGGCGTCCTTGATGGTCGTCTGCAGGCGGCTCAGAATCCACTTGTCTTCGAGCGCGAACAAGTTCTTGTCCATCGGGAGCTCGGCGGCAAGAGCGCCGGCCTGTTCGAGCTGCGGGTAAAGGAAGCGGCAGGCGTTCCACAGCTTGTTGCTGAAGTTACGGCCGATTTCGAACTTTTCGCTGGTGTTGATTTCGCGGCCATCCGGCTGCTTTTCCTTCTTCACCGGCAGGCGCACGTCCTGGTTGTCGGTGCAAAGGCTTGCCATCACAAAGCGCAGAGCGTCGGTACCGTACTTCTCTTCGATATCCATCGGGTCCACGCCGTTGCCCTTGGACTTGCTCATGGTCTGGCCATTGCCGTCCAGAATCTTCGGGTGGATGTACACCGTGTGGAACGGGACCGTGCCCATGTTCTCCTGGCTGAAGAGCACCATGCGGGCGACCCACAGCGTAATGATGTCGCGGCTCGTCACGAGCACGCTGGTGGGGTAGTAGCGCTTGAGCGTGTCGGTGTTTTCCGGCCAGCCCATCGTGGAGTGCGGCCACAAACCGCTGGAGAACCACGTGTCGAGCACATCTTCTTCCTGCTTGAGCACGCGGCCCGGAACGGCATCTTCCTTCAGGTCTTCTTCCTGGCTGCACACGAGGTAGCCGCCGTTTTCGGCCTTGTAGAAGTAGATGTCGTCACGGCCCGCGAATGCGGCCTTCAGTTCGTCTTCGCTAGCATCGGTGTGCCAGATAGGAATGCGGTGGCCCCACCAGAGCTGACGGCTGATGCACCAGTCGCGCTTTTCGGCGAGCCAGTCCAGATACTTGTTGGCGTAGCGTTCGGGGATAATCTTGATTTCGCCCGACTTCACGGCGTTCATCGCGTTTTCGGCGAGCACGTCCATCTTCACGAACCACTGGTCGCTGAGGTACGGCTCGATCACAGTCTTGGAACGGTCGGAGTGGCCCACGTCCATTTCGTGGTCTTCCACCTTGATCAAAAGTCCGAGTTCTTCGAGACCCGCCACCACGGCGTCGCGTGCGGCCTGGCCCTTGAGGCCCTGGAACTTGCCGGCGTTCTCGTTCAGGCTGCCGTCGTCGTTCATGATGTTGATCATCGGGAGCTTGTGGCGCAGGCCCGTCGCATAGTCGTTCGGGTCATGAGCCGGAGTCACCTTCACGGAACCCGTACCGAAGTCCTTGTCCACCAAGATGGCGTCGGCAATCACCGGGATTTCGCGGTCAACGAAGGGCACCTTGAGCATCTTGCCGATGAACTGCGCGTAGCGTTCGTCGTTCGGGTGCACGGCGAGGGCGGTATCGCCCATGATTGTTTCCGGACGGGTCGTGGAAACGGGGATAAATCCCGAACCGTCGGCCAGAGGATACTTGAATGTCCAGAAGTGGCCCTTCACGTGTTCGTAGTAGATTTCGTCGTCGGCAACGGCGGTCTGGAGCTTGGTATCCCAGTTCACCAGGCGCTTGCCGCGGTAAATGAGGCCCTTCTTGAACAGGTTGAAGAAGGCGTGACGCACGGCCTTTGCGCAAACCGGGTCCAGCGTGAAGCGCTGGCGGCTCCAGTCGCAGCTAACGCCCAGGCTCTTGAGCTGCTTCGTGATACGGGCTTCGTATTCGTCCTTCCACTTCCAAATGCGTTCCACCAGCGCGTCGCGGCCGATGTCGTGGCGGGTCTTGTGTTCGTCCTGGAAAAGGCGCTTTTCGACAACTGCCTGCGTGGCAATGCCCGCGTGGTCCGTACCCGGAATCCACAGCGTGTCGCGGCCCGTCTTACGGCGGTAGCGTACCAAAATGTCCTGGAGCGTATCGTTGAGTGCGTGTCCCAGATGGAGCGCGCCGGTAACGTTCGGGGGCGGAATCACGACCGAGAACGGTTCGCCCTTTCCGCTGGGTGCAAAACTGTTATTCTCAGCCCAGGTCTTGTGCCATCGGGCTTCCACATCTTTAGAATTGTAACGAGTTTCCATAGTGGGTACAAATTTAGAAAAGTAGGTGCATCGTGGCAAAAGGGATTATACAAAAAGGGGAGAGGAAAACGTTGCTTTCCTATGTGAAGGCTGCTATTCTGTGATTCACATGTCTTTAGCAGAAATACGATATCTCGTTAAAGAATTCCGTCCATTTTTTTACAATCTCTTCATTACGAGCCTCGATAATTCGGAGAATGTTCTGCAAAACATGCGGGTTGATATGCGAATTATTATGAGCCAAGAGACATTTCCCGGCCTTCGTAATCCAAACTTTGGTTGCGTTTGCAGAAGGCGTGCCTTCCGACACATGAACGTGAATTGGTTCTAACGGGTTATTCTCGTTAGACCAGAAATAAACCCAGAATGATCCGATCTTAAAGATTTGTGGCATTGCTAAAACCGCCTTTCTGAGAAAATTCCATTATCAAATGAGCCGTAGACTCAATCACTTTCTTATAGCGATCGATTTCCTCATCTGAAAAACCGAATATATCTTCCCATGTATAGGAGGGTAAGTAGCATGTTGCTCGGTGGAAGCCGTCCTTCGCGTCGGGCTTCTCAATGTACACCTTGACGCGACCGTCCTTTCCCATTTCGGAATGGACTATTTCAGCGTTGTCGTCAAGTGTCATGAATGGGTACATCATATTGCTTACAGGCAATATAACATTTTTCGGCCTGATTTGGCTAGTATTCATTTTTTTTGCTCCTTCCCGCAAACATGCTCGAAATTGCGGGTCTTAAAAGGCTCTGTCGGGTCAAACTGTACACTTGTGCCCGGCTAGCAAAAAATCCTCAATCCGTAAGCCCTTCCAAAACTGTTTTTCGGCTGCATGACCGATGTTTTTACGCTGAAATGACTGTTCGGCGGTCCGCAGCATATTCGCAGCTATACGGCCTGGCCTAACAGAGCCAAAGGGTCATTTTCGCAGCTTTTTCGCAGTTTCGACCCAAAAGTACGGCCTGGCCCGACAGAGCCGCTCAAAAATTTAAACACTGCGGTTTTGCGCTTGTCCGCAGGGAGGTAAAAAATGAAGTTGAATGTGAAAGACCAGGAAATTCGCCTGATTAAGCATCTTGAAGAAGACTACATCTGCATCACCGACATCGCCAAATGGAAAAATCCTGATGCCAATGCCGTAATAGCGAATTGGATGCGAAACAGAAACGTTTTGGAATACCTGGGACTTTGGGAAAAGCTGTATAATCCCGATTTTAAACCCCTCGAATTCGAGGGGTTTAGAAAGGAGGCCGGACTCCACGCCTTCACATTATCTCCTCAAAAATGGATTTCTGCAACCAATGCAATCGGAATCATCTGCAAATCAGGTCGATACGGAGGAACCTACGCAAACAAGGACATTGCGTTTCACTTCGCAAATTGGATTTCGGTTGAATTCGAATTGTATATATCGCATGAGTTCCAGCGCCTCAAGGCTGCGGAACAGGCTCAATTAGGATGGTCATTACGTCGTGAACTCTCTAAAATCAACTACCATATCCATACGGACGCCATCAAATAGAACTTGATTCCGGCGACGCTTACAAAACAACAGATGAACATGGTTTATGCAAATGAAGCTGATGTTCTGAATGTAGCCTTATTCGGATTTACCGCCAAGGAGTGGCGCGATGCACATGCCGATTTGCAGGGCAATGTCCGAGACTATGCATCTGTAAACCAGCTGATTTGCCTTTCAAACATGGAATCGTTGAATTCAGTCCTGATCAAGGAGGGCTTGCCACAATCGGAGCGGTTGCAAAAGCTGAACCAAATTGCGATTTCGCAGATGACAGTACTAGAATCCATCGGAGAGAACAAACTTCTGAAATAAAAAAAGGTGGTCAAAACTTTTGACCACCTTGCCAAGCTGATATTGATTCTAGATTATTTCGCGACCTTCTTGATGTTGCTGGATTTTAGATCCTTGAGGTAGTATGTACCGTGCGGAACCTGAAGACATGAGCACTACAGGTTTTAGAACGGCTTTCATGTTATCCTCCAAAATCGAGCCGCTTATAATCTAATTTCAAAGCGGGGCATTTCCCCTGTGCCCAGCCTATTCTCTGTTGTAGCGAATAACAACAAACTTGAATGTTAATTTGTTCTTACTTGGTGCGTCCGTTGTGCGTTTATCACTCGAGTGCTCAGATTGCGGAATGTCGATTATCCTCGGTTGTCTTTTCCGGGGGGAGTCTTGATGTAGTATATGGCGCATGATACAATGATGCAGGCGACATAGCAGAGGCTCATGAAACAATCGAATTTTTCGGAGCCGCGGAGGCTCACGGGGATGATTGTTGCGTTGATCAGCATGAGGATGGCTGCTGCAAGGACTCCAACGAGGATATGTGCGATAAGTTTACTCATGGCTTGAAATCTAAAAAAAATTATTTGCAGGTTCCGTTTCGGAGCATCGATGCTGCTCCCGTGTGCGGCACGTTTTCGTGAAGTGCCGTCGGAACGAGCATCATTTCGGTGCAACTGAGGTGGTGCGGCGTGAGTCCGTTCTGCTTTACCCAGCGTTCCGCTTCGCTGACGGAAATTTCCCTTTTGGCGGCAATTTTGGCGTAAAGTTTAGGAAAGTCGTCTTCGTTTTTCCCGGTGAGGCCCGCCAACTTGTAGGTTCCTCGGCTCCAGGGAGAAAAGTCGGGCATTTTGTTGGGGTCCTTGCCCGTAAAATGGATGGGGCGTCCGCGGGTAATGGCGTTGACTTCGGGAATGTCGCTTCGCCAGGTGGTCTTGTTGGTGTTCCAGTGCCCGCCGTGTCCGTCGCGAGGCATCAGGTGGTCTCGATCGGCTGGGGGCTTTCTGTTGTATTCCTTGATGCGGTTGGAACGTGCCGTAATTTTGGCCGCCTTGGAGGAACCTTTGCCTTGAGCGACGTACTTGACTAGTCCGTAGGTGATGTCGGCCGCCAGCAATTGCCAGGTGAGCCAGCCGGAAGCGAATGCGCCGATATAGGCGTCGCGGTATTTGTTGTCGATGCCGAGGGCTGCAAAGCTGTAGTCTGTCTCGGCCTTGAATTCATCGACGATCCGCTCGAATTCTCCTTTCATGTAGTCCGGTAGCTGGTCCAGCTTGTTCTGGGCGAACTTTACGATTTGCATTAGGGAATCCTGATTGGCGCTGTTGATGACAAATTCACTTGTTTCGCGGATTTGCTTTTTGGCTTTTTGTAAAAGAGCTTCGTAATCGGTTCCCAAGATGTTTCGGGTGATTTCGGGAATGGCCATGATGTATTCTTCGATTTCCTGATAGCCGACGGTGACCCCGCGTCCGTAACCTGCGATGATTGCAAGGACTAGCAGAGAATCGATCTCGGTGGGGAGATTATTTATTTTATCTGTAACATATTTTCCGGAGGTGGTGAGGAATTGGTCTGTTGCGTTTGCGATTTCTTCGCCTGAAAGTAGCGACACCGTAGAAACAAAACTGTTCTTTATGGATTGCGCTCCCTGGGAAATGCTTTCGGCGGAGGCCTTGATGCTTTCGTTGGTTGCGTTAAGGATTTGCGTTGTCCTTTGGGCGAAGGCGACAAGGGTATGGTCCAGGTCAATTTCGTTGTAGATTCGTAGCGCCTCTGTGGCGAGGGTGTCTATGGTATGGATTCCGTCTTCAAAGGATTCGAAAATGGCGGTGGAGTCGTTGATCGCTTTCCATTGAGTTTCGATATTGTTCTTGGCGTCGAATGTGGTCCTTGAAACGAGTGTTCCGGTTTCGTCGTAAATGGATTCAGGGACGCGCGGCGTTGATGCACAAGATACGAACAGTAGCGAAAGGGCTACACAAACAAGGCTGCTTTTTAAGAAATCAAGTATCATGGTGCAAACGGGGAATCTCTTTATATTATCGTTCAAAAGTTAGGAAATGGTAAAATGAAAATGATCTTTTTTGCTAAATTAGGAGTATGAATATCCGAATTTCTGCGATTGCGTTAGCTTGTCTTGTGGGGTTGGCTTTTAGTGCGGACCCGCGTATGGAACAGGGTGCCCGGTTTGAGGCAAAAGGCGATTTTGAAATGGCGCTTGGCGAGTACCGTGCTATTTTGGCGGAAAACCCGAAGAATGCCGAAGCCTATTTCGCGGCGGCGCAAGTCCGTATGAAAATGAAGGATTACAGCGGGGCGCTTGCGAACTATCGCCTTGCATACAAGTTTGAACCGACGATGAGCGCCGCTTACGAAGGCGCTGCTAAGGTTTATGAGGCCCTCGGTCAAAAGGCGAAGGCGGAGGCCGAACGTGCCAAGGACCCGAAAAACAATCCCGTAGCGGAAGCTCCTGCCGAAACTGCTCCTGCTGTGGCCGAGGAAGCTCCTGCGGCTAAGGCTGAACCCGCTCCGAAGGCAGAAACTGCCGAAGCTCCGAAACCGGCTGCTGCGCCTGTAGCCGAAACGCCGAAAACGGCGACTGCTCCGGAACCTACGAAGGTCGCTGAGCCTGCCGAAGCACCTAAGCAACCCGCGAAGGCCGAAACCAAGGCCGCCGAAGCGCCCAAGCAGGAACCTGCAAAGACTGAGACCGCTCTCCCGACCGATCCGTTCGAAAAGGGAAAAATGCTCTACGCCGAGGGCAAGTATAAGGAAGCCGCCCCGATGTGGCGCGAGGTTCTGCGCAAACAGCCGGGACATGCCGGTGCGTATTTCTACGCGGGCCTTACCCGTTACCAGCTCGGCGAAATGGATAAGGCTGAATTTAACTTGAAGAAGGGCCTTGAATACAAGGAAGAAGGCAACGACGCGAACTATTTCCTCGCCTTGATTGCAAAGAACAATAAGAAGCCCGATCAGGAACTCAAGTTCTTGGCCGCCTACATGAAGAAGGCCGCTCCGAACGCCAAGTATCGCTCCGCTGCGGAAAGTCGCATCGCCGAAATCAAGGCTGAAAAAGAAGCGAAAAATCAGCCTGCCGCAGATGCCGCTCCAGCAACCGAGGCTGTCGCGAAGGCTGAATCAAAGTCTGTCGATGCTCCGAAGACGGCTGAAGCCGCTCCTGCCCAGAAGGCCCCTGAGCTTGCCGAAGGGCCGACCGGTAAGACCATTGAGCCTGCCGAAGGGCCGGCCGCTAAGGTCGCCGACATTGCCGATGCTCCGTCTGGCACGCCGACTCTTGACAACGCAAACCTGCTCTACAGCGCGGGAAGCATCGAGTCCGCACTCAAGATGTACAAGGCTTTGCTTGAAACCGAACAGCAACCCGAAGACCGCTACTTCACCATGTTGCAGCTGGGCAACGCTTACCGTGAACTCCGCGACTTCCACAGCGCCGTGGTGCGTTACCGCGAAGTGGTGCAGCAGTTCCCGGATTCCGACTGGGCTGCCGAAGCCGAACGCGCGCTCGAAGATGCCGTGTGGCTCGAAAAGCATGCTTCCGAGCTGCCGCGCCGTACGCGATAAAATTTTTTTAGGTTAGGAGAAAATAAATGAAAAATCAAAATTGGATAGCCACAGGTCTGCTCATTTTGTTTGCAGCGGTGGCTTTTACGGCCTGTTCCGAGGACTCATCAGAAAAAAATTCGCCGACGAATGCGACTACGGAATCACACAAGGATACCGTCTATGTCATCACGACCGATTCGGTGTATGTAGAAGGGACCATTTCCTGTTCTTCGAAAAAGCTTGGCGATGGAAGTGGCTACAAGATTATCTGTAATGGAGATTCCATCGGAGTCGTCTTGAACGGTAAAAAGGGTGAAAAGGGTGATCCTGGAGAAAAGGGCGATCCTGGCGAACAGGGCGAAATCGGACCGCAGGGCGAGCCGGGGGCCCAGGGTGAACCCGGTGCGCAGGGGGAACCTGGTAAACAGGGCGAACAGGGAGATCCTGGCAAGCAGGGCGAACCGGGTGCAGATGGCGCCGCTGCTACGGATGCCTGTCAGATTGTGGACCATACAGACGAAATGGTGGCCCTAAGCTGTGGTGGCGTCGTCATCACAATTCCGCTCAGCGAAAAGGTTAATTTGGATGTCCATAGAATCGAACAGAAGGATGTTTCCGGATTTGCACAAAAGGGACCTTTCGTGGATGAGTGCCGAGTCATTATTTCGGAACTGAAAGGACCTAAAAGTTTTGATCCGGCGTGGGTGTACCATTCGACATTCACGAAGGACTCAACGGGGGCTTTTACCTTTGATACATTGACGGCGTCGTCGAATTATGTAGACGTTTATGTGTATGGAAATTACCTGAATGAAGTGAGTGGCAAGCAATCTACTAAGGCGATAGGCTTGCGAGCCTTGACTGATCTCTATGAACGGAATTCGGTGAACGTGAACTTGCTTACGCACCTGGAATATCTTTGCATAAAAGATCGGATTGAACATGGGGACGGCACGCTTAATATGATGGATCTCAAAAAGCCTGTCGCGAAGTTGATTCTGGATGCGTTCCACATGAACGTGGGTGATTTTGGCTATTCCGAAGACCTGAACATCTTTGGCGAAACCGATGCGGATGCCGCTCTGCTTGCGATTTCTGTGATGTTGCTGGGAGACCGCACTGGAGAGGAATTTAACGCCCTGGTAGAAAAGATCGCAAAGGACTTGGCGGCGGATGGCTTGTGGGACGATGTCGAGACACGTGCTGAAATTGCCGACTGGGTTGCAACGGCGGATAGCCTTGGGAGATTTGCCGAGGTTCGCGAAAATATGGAAAAGTGGAAAATCTCGACTAAGATTCCCAATTTTGAAAAATTCATCCGTCAGTTCTGGGGTATTGAAAGTGGACTTGGTGTTTGCGGAAGCGAAACCAGTCCGGTAGGAACAATCAAGTTGGTCTCGAACCCGGATTCCAAGAAGTACTTTGTTCCAGAAGACGATGACTCGGTTGAACGGATCTATTTCGTTTGCGAGGATGTCGATGGTGGAAAGTGGCTCGGTATTCCCGAATCCAAAGTTGACTTTTATCCGAAGTATAAACTCAATAAGAAAGGAACTGTCTTGACGGGTAAGGCGACGGGTCGAAAGCTGGTGTGGGATGCCGATACGCTTCGGTTTGCGACTGCCGAAGAAATCTATTTGAACAAGGGCTGTGTCAGCTACAATATGGATACAAGTGATACCTTGGGCTTGCATTCATCCTATACTTGCCATAAAGATGGCTGGAGCTTCGATTCGGTCAACGTGATTACGGATCCGCGCAACGATGCCGTTTACAGGACAATTAAAATAGGTTCTTCGTATTGGATGGCAGATAATTTGAAAATAGAGTATTTGCTTAATGGTAAAAATTATGGGGTTAATTGCATCGGTGAAGAAAGGTGCGAAGTCGGCTACTATTATTACTGGTCGGTAGCATTGGATAGCGCGGGCATTTACAGTAAATCCAGCAAGGAGTGTGGATATCGTCAACGCTGCAACATTCATTTCAATGCTCGGGGTGTTTGTCCCGAAGGGTGGCATATACCGCAGGAAGCCGAATGGAATGAGCTGTACAAGGATGTGGGTGAAGATGTTTTTGCATTGCAGTCTACCGAAAATAATGGAATGTGGAAACATGCAACGAACACTTCTGGATTTAATGCGACCCCCGCAGGTTTTTATGGTGATGCCTGGTATGAACGCGAAGGTGAGGAAGCCCGCTTTTGGGCTGCTACGGAACAGAGTAATTTGTTTGCACTATATGCGTGCATAACGACGGGTGATTTCTATACCACTTCTGACTATAAAGACCGCATGACCCTCATACGCTGCAAAAAGAACTGATTGTTGCTGTAGGCAAGACCGTTTAAATCTTTTTTCTTGGTAAAGGTCCCCGACGAGGTTATATTTAACAAGTGTGTTGGGCGAGGATTTGATATGGGAAACAAGTTTTTGCGCAGGAAAACCTGTAATGTCGCGAAGGTGTATCTAGCTGCTTTATTTGCAGCCTCTTTTGCGTTCGCTGATCCGCCGGCGAATTTTAGCGGCTGGAAAAAGGTGTTCGAAGACGACTTCGACGGCACGAGCCTCGACAAGTCCAAGTGGAATCCGACCTACAACTGGGGCCACACTCATAATCACCGCGCCTACTGCGCCGAAGAAAACGTGATTGTCTCTGACGGTAAGCTCAAGCTCAAGGGCGAAAAGAAAAAACACCCCGATGCAGACGGGCTTAAGGCGAAGTTCAACGGCAAGGAAATTCCGGTCGATTACACTTCGGGGGCAATCGACACCAAGGGAAAATTTGAAGTCAAGTACGGCTATATCGAGGGCCGCTTCAAGGCTCCGTCGCAAAAGGGAACTTGGCCCGCGTTTTGGACGCTTCAAGACGGCTGGCCTCCCGAAATCGATATCCTGGAAATTCCTGCATCTCGCAAGCAGCACCATTACTACCTGCATTACACCGATCCTAGCTGGTACAATAGTCATGGCTCGGCGTGGGACCACGAGGCTTCTTTCGGCGGACATAAGGATGATGACGTAGATCGTTCCGCGGGTTTCCACAACTACGGCGTGGAATGGGACGAATCGACTCTCAGCTTTTACTTTGACGACAAGAAATTTGCAAGTTACAACCGTCCGACAGAAATCAAGCAACTTGCGGCGCAGTACATCATCGTGAATCTTGCGATTGGCGGCTGGGCCGGCGACGACATTGATATTACCGAAAACAAGCCCGCGTATTTCGAAGCCGATTGGGTGCGCGTGTGGCAGGCGAGACCCGCAAAACCTGATACCGTTCGCATTATGTCGATGAACTTCGGAACGTGTATGGTCCGAACCGCCGAAGACAAGCTTGCTTTGGGTGACTGCGATGGACAAAATGCCGTTGCGACTCTGACGCCGCTTACCTCGACGACATTCCGCATTAACTTTGGCGATATGTCGATTGATACCCCGAACGAATCGACCGATGCGGGCGTTACGATGGGCCTTTACAAGTGGAACGGCGGCGGACACCAGAAAGTGGTGGTGGAAAAACAGTCCGGTTACGAGGGCTCTGTCGTTCGCATGAAAATGCAACACAGCAACATGTATCTGCGAGCCACCACCGATGGCGAACGCGTGGTGCAGAGCTGGGCCGATGACTGGGAATGGAACCAGATGTGGCGCCTGTTGCCGGATACCGTTAAGGCCGATTCGGGAACAACTGCTCTTGCACAAAATGCTAATTTGTATGGAACGTCTGTCCATTATGCGGACAATCAGTTATTCGTGGAGCTGGGCAATGCATTTGTCGACGGTGCTGTCGTTCGCGTTCTTGATTTGCATGGGCGCGAAATAATGCGTAGATGGGCACCTCATTCAGTGTTGTTGGATGTTCAGGATTTGGCTCCAGGAATCTACCATGTCGTTGTTCGCGACAAGAGCCGTACGGATATTCGCCGATTCAAAAAATGAATCATAGGTGAGATGTTGCGTTACGTCACAGAATAACCAATTCTTGTAAAATTTTCTTAAAGATTCGGTGACGGCAGTAGCGTAATAATTTAAATTGTAGATATGGAAACTCGATCCCAGAGTTTAGGGGGATTGCCCGTAGCGACTAGCGACGGGCTTTTAGGTGATGGAAATCCATCTTTTGGAAGCATAAAATCTTATGCCTTCTCTGTCCGTTGCCTAAAGGACTAACCTTTCACAAAAAGTTTATATCGAGGAAAAAATGACTAATCTCACCAAAACAACAAACATTTTTGCGGCGCTGGTGTTACTTGCTTCTGCTTCGGCATGGGCGGTATCATCGGTGTGGTCCCCGTTACTGAATATCGATGTGGGCGATACGCTCGTGATCGATGATTTCGAGAACGATGACGAAGGTGAAAACGTCGACATTGTTTCCAATTTGGGCGCATGGTACTCTTTTACGGGAGAGGAGTATACCGTCACATTTAAAAGCTCCATTGTTGATTCGGATGGCGAAAAATCAAAAGTCTTGCGGATTGACTATGAGTTTAAGAATCAGACTGAACAGCTAAATAATGGATGGGAGTGGATAGAAACGCGCGTTTATGTCGCGCCGAACTATACTTCACTGGATTTTTCTAGCTGTACCGAAATTCAGTTCGATTACAAGGCGATATTTAATAATAAAAGTGATGGCGAAAATTGGCTTGATTTGCGCTTTCGCCTAGAGGGTGACGAGAAAAAAGCCAATGCCGGGTCGAACTATTATTCCGTATACTTGGATGAGAGCAATGATTGGCAAACGGTAACGTTTCATTGGAACGATTTTGAACAAGGATATCCGGAATATAATCCGGATGGTATAGATATTCCGGTTGAAACCGTGCAAAAGAATATGTTTGCTTTCAGCTGGTTCTGGCATACAGAGAATGCGGCGACGGGAACTCTTGAACTTGATAACTTCCGTTGCATCAACCAGCCTACTTATGAAGTCAAGTTTATGGCTGGTGACGAGGTGTTTGAATCTGGCATTTACTATAGGGGAACAACTCCTTCTAACCCGACGGCAGATTGTGAGTATAACGAGAACTGCAGAAAGCCGACCAAGGAACCGTCCGAAACGATGATGTACACCTTTAAGAAATGGAACAAGGACATTAAGGCTGTTACGAAGCCCACCGTTTATAAGGCGTTATTCGATTCGACGGAACTCCCCAAAGGCACGCCGCTGAACATGACGGTCGATACGCTTTGGTTAGAAAACTTTGAAGATGGCGATAAAGTTGGAACGTTGGGCGGGTCTTGGGATTTCTTTAACTCTCTAAAGTCCAATACGTCTAGCTTTGAATCGGATGGCTCCGAATGGTCTGGCAATCTTGCGGTGATATTAGAAGGATCCTTTAAGGAAGGTGAAGATGATGTCTATTTGAACTTCCGTCTGACAGATGCCCCCGAAAAGACGGTGTCCTTTGAATACTGTTTCGATTTCTTTGGAGAAGATGGCGTTGCAATTCCAGAGGGGTGGGGAGACCGTCAATTTGCTGATCCGACAGATATTGACCTTTCAGACGAATTGCCGCTTTGCAAGAATAACGAAACGTGGAATGCTGAATTTGAACCTAATGATAAATATGGTTATCCACCAGAAGAATCAATTCGCATTAAGTTCAATGCCGATGGCAAGGCTGAAGGGACCGAATATATGTTGCTCAAGGTTATTAACCTGTCAAAAGGATTAGCTGTTGCGCAAGATATGGGAGAAGGCTACGTTCCTTTTAAGATTTATGATGTCGATAAGATGGATGTCCAAGAACCGACTTCTTCCATCGTGACTGTTTCTGGAAATAAAATTCTTGGCATCGGTAATCTTACGGAACCGGAAGACTCTTATGAATGGCTCGGTGCTCGTCTCTACCTGCAAAAAGACAGCTCTGCCGTAGATATGGGGCAGTGCGAGGCTATCCAGTACCGTTACAAGGGTGGACCTCACCAGTTCCGCGTAGAAAGCGCGTATGAAACCGGCTGGCAGCATTATTACATGGATTTTCCGGCCAGTGACGATTGGAAGACTGCCGCTATCTATTGGAACCGCCTAAGTGGGTATGAATGGGCTGATGAAGGCGATCTCCCGTTAAAACAGGTGGGCGTCATCAAGAGGAAGGTTGTTGCCTTGACATGGCAGAGAGATAATTTTTCTACTGATGCAGAGGGTAAAGGTCCGATAGAAATAGATGACATCCGGTGCATCCGTAATTTGCCGAACGTCTTGGCGGAATTTTATAGTGAAGGGAACTGGGTTGCAGAATCTTCTGTTCCTTATTCAGCCTACTTCAGAGATGTTAATATTCCGAAAGACCCTGTAAAGGTGTCCGAAGATGGGCAAAATTATGTTTTTGTTGGCTGGACTCCGGAGAAGTATTATGATTTTGAAATGATTGAAAACTTGAGACTTGATGCGCGGTTTGTTCCCACCCGGAAGTTGGAAGTTTCGAGTTCAACTCTGCTCATCGATGACTTTGAAAGCGGAGATCTGGTAAGCCCGCTTGGTGGCTCCTGGAGTATCTCGACTAAAACTGAATCGGCTAAGGTTAGTATGGCTGCGGAGAAACATGCAGACGGCAAGTGCCTCAAGGCCAGCTTTACAAATGATGATGCGTTTAGCTTTACGAGGGCCGATATTGCGTTAAATTTGCAAAAAGACGGCGTAGCTCTGGATCTGTCGCAATGTGATGCAATTCAGTACGATTATAGGGGCGATGCTACCCATCAATTCCATTTAGGGACTGTATTTGATAACCTTGAAATAGAACGGGACTATTTTGAAACTGTATGGGGCGATGAAGAAGGTGTAAATTGGCGCACCAAGACCGTTTATCTGGAGAACGACGGCCTGGAATGCCACAGTGGCTGCAAGCCTGTTTCCGAGGTGAAGAAGGCTGTGTACCAGTTGTCTTGGAGCTTTGAAAGTTATGCTAATCTTGAAACTTTTGAAATCGACAACATCAAATGCGTCCGTACAAATTTTGGTGCGGTGAATATTGCTTTGGATTCTTCGAAGGCGATTATCGACGGGTTCTTTACGGATGCGGAAGGTTTCGAAATACCCAAAGATCTTGACGTGAAGGAAGTCGAATTCCGCCGTACGTTTGAAGTGGGCAAGAGCGCGACGATTATGCTTCCGTTCTCGATTGACGTTTCGAAGGTGGAAGGCGCCAAGTTCTATGGATTTGCCCAGATGGATTACGTAGATGGCGAATGGAAGGCGGGCGTTACAGAGGAAACTGAAAAGCTTCTTGCGAATACTCCGTACATGGTGATTCCGACGGGTAACGCGGTTACCTTCAACCTGAAAGAAGATGAATACGTTACCTTAACCACGAGTGGCGCCAAGACGACCGTTCTTGGGGATTGGGAACTGCGCGGGGCCTCCGGAAACATCTCCCTTTCTGATTCGACTCACTTGATTGGCCGTGTTTATGGCTTTGCCGGTCAAGCGAAAGATGGATTCAAGGTGGGTGATTTTGTGAAGTTCGGTAAAGGTGCGACGATTCCTGCATTGCGTTGCTATTTGGTGTATACCGGTGAATTGCCGGATGAAAATTCGAATACGAATAATGCGCCGCTTCCGAGGGGTGTTGCAAGTATCGAAGGCTTGCAGGACAGCATTAGCATCGAAATCCTGGAAGAATCCGGCAATGTGATGGCCGTAGGAACTTTCGATTCCAAACGAAACGAATTCCGTGTCAACCGCTACCATCTGGATCAGTGGTATGACTTGCGCGGACGCCGTTTGAAAGGGAAACCCACCGTCAAGGGAACCTATTACAATAACGGCAATATGGTGATTATCAAGTGAAAATAAAAAAGAAGGGAAATATCCCTTCTTTTTTATAGGGCATCTATCCTTATTCTTGTTCGGATGGATGCTTTTTAAATGACCTGAACGAGTAGGCCCTTGAGGTACTGACCTTCGGGGAAGGCCGTATTCACGGGGTGGTCGGCGGGTTGGCCGAAGCGTTCAATGATTTGAACGCGCCGTTTTGCATCGGCGGCGGCATCCGCGATAATCTTCTGGAACAAGTCCATTTCCATGAGGCCCGAGCAGCTGAAGGTCGCGAGCATGCCGCCTTCGGCCAGGAGTTTCATGGCGAGCAGGTTGATGTCCTTGTAGCCACGGGCACCTTTCTGCAGATTGTCCTTGCTTTCTACAAATTTGGGTGGGTCCAGCACGATGAGGTCGAATGTTTCGGCCTTGTCGCGGCACTTGCGCAGGTACTGGAACACGTCGGCTTCCACATGCGTGGCATGCGCGGTGCTGAGCTTGTTGCGCATGATGCCTTCTTTGGCGAGCTTGAGTGCGTCCTTGGAAACATCCACCTGATAAACTTTTTCGCAACCGCCACGGAGCGCGTAGAGTCCGAATCCGCCTGTATAGCAGAAACAGTTGAGCACCTTTTTCCCCTTGGAAAGTTCGCCGATGCGGCGTCTGGCGTCACGCTGGTCCAGGTAGTAACCGGTTTTGTGGCCGTTTTTCACATCGATGGGGAAGAGGATTCCGTTTTCGTTGATGATGACCGGTTCATCGGGAACTTCGCCGTAAACGCAACCGGTGCGGAGCGGCAAACCTTCTTTCTTGCGCACGTCGGAATCGCAGCGTTCGTAGATGCCGCGGCAGTGCGTCTTTTCGGCGAGCAGTTCGTAAATGTCCTTGCGGTGGACTTCGGCACCTGCGGCCAAGATTTCCACCGAGTAGATATCGGCGTACTTGTCGATAATGCAACCCGGAATGCCGTCGTTTTCTGCGTTAATCAGGCGGAATGCTGATTCCTTGTCTTCGATGTCGAAGCCGCGACTCTTGCGCGCAGCAATCGCGCGGTCGAGCAAGTCGCTGAAAAATTCGCGGTCAATGTTTGCCTTTTCGCCGAATGTCCAGAAACGCCCGCGGA
>NZ_CAMVDO010000032.1 GCF_947166265.1 uncultured Fibrobacter sp.
ACGAAAAAGTTGATCCTTCCTATGTTGTACGCCTGATCGTGACTGACAAGGGACTCCTCGCTGACACGCTTGTCCGTACCATCGAAGTCATTGACGTGAACGAGGCTCCGACGATTGAAAACGCTGATTTTGCCATCAAGGAAAATTCTGACATTGGCAGTACGGTGGGTGTTATGGAAGTTTCTGACCCCGATAAGGTGGTTGAAGATCCTGAAGCCTATAATGCAGCGTTCCGTGATCTTGTCTATACGATTGTCGAAGAGGACAAGGATGTTCCGTTTGTCATGGATTCGAATGAGGTAAAGGTGAATGGCGCCCTCGACCATGAAGGCGTTGTGACTTACACCTTCAGGGTTGCCGTTTCTGACAAGAATGATCCTAAGCTGACGGATACGGCTACCGTTACGGTTACGATTGATAACGTGAACGAAACTCCGAATCTGGACTGCCTCGAAGATGATGAAAATTGTGACGGTCCGTTCAAGATCGAAGAAAACTCTCCGACTGGCACGCCGATCCACAATTTTGCCGTGAGCGACGTGGATGCTGGCGATGTGCTTACGCTTACCCTCGAAGATACGCTCGGTCGTGGAGCTGAAAGCCTCTTCGACGTGAAGTTCAACGATGATAAGACACAGATGGTTGTCTTCGTGAAGGACGGCAAGAAACTTGACTACGAAAAAGTTGATCCTTCCTATGTTGTACGCCTGATCGTGACTGACAAGGGACTTCTCGCCGATACGCTTGTCCGTACCATCGAAGTCATCGACGTGAACGAACTGCAGGTGGTTGACGATGCAACCTTCGATGTGGATGAAAATTCCACGGTCGGCACCAAAGTGGGCTCACTTGTCGTGACCGATCCCGATATCAAGAACCCCGAGTTCCGTCAGTACACCTATAAGGTGGTTGACGAAAACGTTCCGTTCACGATGAATGCTGATACGGTTGTTGTTAACGGTTCGATTGACTTTGAAGGTCTGAAGACTTATACGTTCAAGGTTGCTGTGACGGATAAACTCGATCCTACGCTTACCGACACAGCCGATGTAACAGTGAAAATTAACGATGTCGATGAACGTCCGAAGATTATTGTCGATGATGACGATGATGGTAACGACGACACCGATTCGCTCTGCATTGCTCACTGCGAAGTTGACTCGATTGACCGTGGTAGCCATGGTAAGAATATCGTGACCGTTGGTGTCAAGGAAAATTCTCCGATTGGCACGGTAGTGTTCGAATACTATGTCTATGACGAAGATGCCGACGATGTGGCAAAGCTTGTTCCCACGCTGGAACAGATTAGCACCGTTGGAACCTATAGCGATGGCCCGACCTCGAACGACTTGTTCGAAATCACCAAGAAGAAGGTGGGCAAAGACCGCTGGAAGATTGTCGTGACTGTCAAGGATTCTATTGACTACGAAACGCTCCGTAATGCCCAAAAGAACAAAGACCCGAATCCGCAGTACACGGTGGCGGTCGTCGTGACCGATACGCTGGATCCCAAGAATCCGAAGTCTCAGGCCCTGAGCGATACGATTATTCGCGTTATCGAAATCCAGGATGTGAACGAAACGCCGACTTTCGTGGTGTGGCCCTGCATTATCGAGGAACATAACGAGATTGGCGATTCTATCGGCCATGTCGAACATGGTAGCGACGTAGACTCCCTGTCGCCGATCGATAAGTTCTACAAGGATAATAGGTACGAGTTGATTGGTGGCGATACGACTCTGTTCGGGCTTGACACGAATGGTGACGTGATTGCTAAGGTTGTGTTTAATTGTGAAGATACGACTGCAATGGGTGAACGCGTATACGTTTGCGGTGATTCGACGGTTTACTCGATCGACATTGCCTACTTCGACAAGAACGACACGACGCTTAAGCTCACAAGACATGTGCCGATTACGCTGATTGACGTGAACGAAGATCCGTGGATCGTGACGGACTCCATCAGTGTGGCCGAACACGTCAAGAAGGGTACGGTGGTCGATACCATTGTCGCTAAGGATAAGGATCTGTACGATTCCGTGTTGACCTTTACGCTGGTCGAAGACAACAGCGGATGCTTCCAGGTGTCCAAGAAGGGTGTCGTGACTGTAAAGGTTGACCGTTGCGCGGCTCTGGACTACGAAACGAACAAGGTTCTCCCGATCAAGGTGAAGGTTACCGACACGAAGAATGCTTCTGAGACCCAGACGGTTTACGTGAAGGTTGAAGACGTGAACGAGCCGCCTTCTATCAAGGATCAGGAAATCCATGTTTCTGAAGACGCCAAGGTGAATACCGTTATCGGTAAGGTGGTGGCGACGGATCCTGATATCGATCCGAAGTACACGACTTTGAACTATACGATTATCAGTGGTGATTCTACGGTGTTCAAGATCAATCCGAAGACGGGTGAAATTACCCTGAAGGATACCTTGGATTACGAAACCAAGAAACAGTACAAGATTAAGGTCCGTGTCGATGATTCCGAATTTGCGGATACCGCTACGGTGACGATTAAGGTTGACAACGTGGTTGAAACCTCTACGGTGATCATTACCAAGTTCGACAATCCGGATACGACCATTAACTACCCGGATACGGTTTACACGAACCAGCCGGATGGTGTGATTTCCTGGAGACAGGATGACGATATCCTTTCGATGGATACGACATTCAAGCCGGGTAAGAACGTGATCGTGATTTCTTATAAGGATCCGACAAAGGACAAGGGCGCAAAGGATACGATCGTTGTGATGTATAGCAACGCCTCTCCTGTGGTGACCGTGTCGGGTGATGCCGATGCCGTTGTGGCCGAAAACGTCTATACCATTGTCGAAAAGACCGATAAGGCCGATACGAACCTTTATGTGAACGAACGCAGCAAGGATATCCGCGTAACGGTGAAGGATCCGGCGAACAAGACTGATACTTCCTTCGTGGTAAGCCTTGCGCTTGAATCGGTGGAAGTGCCGCAGAAGACGCTTGATGCCGTAGGCAAGATTGCCAAGGGCGGTGTCGTTGTGGATGTTACGCGCAAGGGTAGCGTACGTACGCCTGTGAACGGAACCGAAATCAAGGTCTCCTACAAGGAAATCATCGGCAAGGATACTGTAACGGTCTCCTACATGACCGATAACGATGGCGAACCGGTGAAGGTTGCTGTTATAAATGCAAAGGGCAAGGTTGACTCCATTGAAGTGATGACTGTTTCTTATAATACGGTCATTGACGGAAAGACGGTCACGGTTTCTTACCAGGCCGACGCTGTGACAGGCGAAGTGCTGGTGAAGGATTCGAACGGTGCCCTGATGGTGAGCGGTGCTTCCAAGTCTTCGAACAGCTCTTCTTCCAAGAAGGGGAACAGTTCTTCGAGCACAAGCGATGGCGGCAAGGGCCGTGTCACCGAAGGTATGTTCCAGATTACCTACAATACCGAAGATGCCCTGGGCAATTCGACGACCATTTCTTACTCTGTTGACGAAAAGGGTAACGTGGTGCAGAACGCCGAAGGCGATATCGGTTACTCGGTTGCCTACACCTATACCAACGTCTACGGCAACGCCGCAACGCAGTCCGTGTTCATCGTGCTCGACCAGGTTGGACCGAAGGTGGAAATCCTTACGCCTGAATATGGCGAAATTATCCACTCCAACTACGTGAAGGTGAAGTGGGCTGTGAACGGTATCGAACAAGATACCTTGAATATGCAGGGTCTTGTGAAGGGTACCAACTACGTGGTCCGCTTCTTCCGCGACAAGGCCGGTAACGAGGCTTCGGATACCGTGCTCGTGATGATGAAGGACGGCAAGGACGTGGATATTTCTGTGGAACAGCCGGTGACCGAAGTTTCCAAGGAACAGGTGGATGAATACTACGCTATCAATCCGCCTGAAGAAGGCCAGAACTTCGCTGTAAGTATCCGTAACCCCTCTACGGGTAAGGAATACGAAACCTTGAAGGGTATCGGTTCCAAGACGAAACAGGGTAGCGGCAAGGAACCTTATCCGGGTGCCTCTGGCAGCGCTCACCTTGGCCCGACACTTGCTCTCGATGTGCACCTGCCGACCGTGAATGCCGTGGGTGGCCTTGCAACCTTGGATGACTTGATTGCTTCTGATGGCATGATTACGCTCGAAGGCGTGGATGCCAAGAACGGTACCAAGGTCTCGGTCCAGGAATACGTCGAACAGTACTGCGAAGAAGACTTCGAACTTCCGAGCGACCTGAGCCAGGTGAACCTGTACGATTCCAAGATGATTATCAAGGTCTGGATTTACACCAACCTTGGCGGCTTCGTGGATTACTACACCTTCACGCAGGATATGAACGACCCGAGCTTCACCAACGATGCCGGTATGCTGCAGATGTTCTTCGAACAGAAGGTGGATAAGGATGGCTTTGTCCGCGACCAGGACGGCAAGCTCTATGCAACGGGTGCTTACCTGTACAAGGTCGAAGCGACCATCCGCTCTACACTCCGTTGTACGCTTCCTTCCGAAGATTACGATGCCAAGACGGGCTCGTTCGGGCTTAACGCCAAGAAGATGGGCGACAGGGTGAAGTCTAGCGACGATCTCTTGAAGCCGTTCGGTTACAAGCGTCCGAGCGAAAAGTAAGCTCCGTGTCCCTGCGCAAGATGCAGGGATACTGCTAATGCAGTTTTCTATAGCTTTAATCCCTGCGTAGGCGGGGATTTCTTTTTATTTTTGGCCGAAAGATGTAGCTGGAGATTTATATGGGAATTGAAGAACGTTCGACATTGGTCTATTCTACGGCACTGGGTGGTCGTGTAAAACAGGAAAAGCCTAAGGCGGAGCGCCCCAAGGGCGATGGTGTGGTCCGTATCCAGCTTAAGCGTTTGGGGGGCGGCAAGATGGCAAGTGTCGTGACCGGTGTTCCGCTCGACGAAGATGAACTCAAGGAACTGGCTCGCGAACTCAAGCAGAAGTGCGGCGTGGGTGGTTCCGTCAAGGACTTTACGATTGAAATCCAGGGTGACAAACGCCCGGTATTAAAGACCGAACTCGAAAAAAGAGGGTATACGGTTAAACTTTCCGGCGGTTAAGCCATTTTTTATCCACTTCCTCGAAATTCTATTACCTTTTTCTTAAAAAAAAGGGTATTTTCTATGTATATAGACGAGAGGGCATGTATGACCAGAATCATTCCTGAAAAGATGTTGATCCGTGCGCTTACGGTTCTTGCTATTTTCCCGGCACTTGCTTTTTCTGCATCGGCGGCGGGCAAGGTGCGTTCTGCTTTAGGGCAGGTGGATCGCTGGAAGGCGAAACAGAGTGAATGGAACGCCCTTAGGGTTGGTGCGAACGTCTATCAGTCAGACAGAGTCAGGACCGGTGTAGAATCCGAAGTGATATTTGGACTCCCTGACGGCAGTACGATTTCTATCGCCGAAAATTCCGAAGTGGAACTGGCGAACCTCCTGGAACCGAATAACGAGGGCGGTTTCGAAACCAAGATTGATATCCACAGGGGCTTTATCAATTTTGCGGTACACAAGCTGAACAAGAAGTCGAAATTCCTCTTTAAGACGGGAACGGCGACAGCTTCTATTCGCGGCACCGAGGGCTTTATCGGTGGCGAGGGAGTCTTCTTTGCAGGTCTTAAGACGGGTAAGCTAGAAATTTCGCCCGACGGAAGTGCTAATAGCGTTTCCATTGTTGCTGGAGAAACGACGTTCGGGCGTGATTCCCTGGTTGTCGTCAAGCTCGCGTCGTCGGGCGAGGAACGTTTTGCCCGTCGGCTCGAAAAGATTTTGAAGGACAAGTCGAAGTCCCTGAACGAGTTGGTTCGCGAAGTGGAAAAGGCGGATTCCGCCTACCAGAACGAGCTGAAGGAAGAAGCGAAGAAGGCCTCGGAATCCCTCCCCGAAAATGGATTCTCTCTTAAGAGTGCGTCTCCATTCGAAGTTTGCGATCAGGGGCTGGTCGTCGAAGGATTCTACCGGACGACCGACGAAAACGCGAGCCTTGTCCTGAAGGTGGGAAACTCGTTTACTTCGAATAACTTGATTCGTGCTTTCGACGGTAACTCACATTCCTTTGTACAGAAAGTCGCTCTGAACGATGAAAACGGCCTCTGGACAGCGGACAAGGCGACCTTGACGTTCAAGGGAGCTGGAGTGGTGAGTGAAAAGTCCGTCGACCTTTTGGTGAACAAGGCGTGTGCCGATGTCAATACCAAGGCTCCCGTGGTACAGATTGTTTCTTATGACTCTTTGCGCTGTGTCGCGAACTTGTCGCTTACAGACATGAAGAATGATGCCGGTATTGCGGTGGTAGAAGTTGACGGCGCTTCGATTGTTGAAGAGGCTGTCACGAAGAACGCTCAGAAGCGTATCAAGCTTAAACCGGGGCCGCATGAATATACGGTCCGTGCCGAAGACCAGGCAGGAAACAAGGCCGAAGTGACAAAGACAATGGGATGCTACCCGGTAAAGCGTTTCAATATCGAAATCCAGGGGAAGGCGAAAGAAGTTCTCAAGGTTCCGCCTCCGCCCAAGGACATTCCTGACCGTATCTCGCAGACATTGCAGTTTAGGATTCGTGTGCCGGACAATGCTCCCGAAAATCTGTATAAGGTGACCGTCAAGCAGAACGGAAAGATTCTTCTGCAGGAAACTCTTTCGCAAATTCAAAATCTGGATTACCAGATTCCGCTTGAACTTTCGAGGGGTGGTGCGAACCATATTGAAGTGGAAGCGATTCACAAGAGCGGATACAAGGCAAAAGCTAAGAAGATTTACGAGGTTCGCTAATGTCTAGAGTGGGCGCTCTAATTGCCTTTTTGATGGCGGCACTTTATGGAAGTGCTTTTGCTGTCGATTCGCTTTCGCGGCAGGTGATTGGCGGAAACATTTCGGGTTTTCTGAAAAAGGACAAGGCTCCTTACCAGGTGAACGAAACTCTGGTGGTTTCCGAAGGGCGCGCTTTGGTGATTGAAGCGGGAGTCGAGATCTTCTTTAACGAGGGGACGGGGCTGGATGTGCGTGGTGGAAATTTGGCCATCATGGGCGAACACTCGAATCCGGTTCTTCTTTCTCCGGCAAAGGAAGGCTCTACCTGGAACGGTATTTCTATTACGGGGCTGAAGCGTTCCGAGGTGCAGGGCGTTTTGCTGAAAGATGCCGATTTTGGTTTTGCGGTTGAAAGTGGCGCTTTGGAATTACGTGACGCAACGATTGACAATGCAATGCGTGCGGCGGTGTATGTTCGCAACGCCTCGGTCGATTTGCAGTGGGTGCGTGTCCAGAATTGCCGGAATGTGGGCGTGTGGGCGACCCAGAGTGCAAGCGTCGATATTGACGGTTCCAATTTGGATAACAACAATATTGCCCTGGTTGTCGGTGACGAGGCGACGGTTAGCCTGCAACGTTCTAATTTGGATGTTAATGGAACCGCGATTCTTGACCTGGGAAACAATCGCTTGCGGCAGCGCAATACGCTAATCGAGGGAAACCTTGTTGGGTTTGCCTCTAAGGATTTACCGACAGAAGACCTGAAGTCGGCCATGAATAAAAATCATAAGGATGTTTCGCGAAATATCGAGGACCTTCTGGAAAATCTGGGAGAGGAACCTCATAATCCTTATGCCGACGGAATGAAGTTGTTGGCTCATTCTCAGGGCGATTCGGCGGATACGCTTTGGAGTGTGTCGGGAAGCGTCGGCCTTGAAGTGGGCTACCACAAGGTCGATACGAAACACCACCATTCGGATACGCCTTACGTTTCGGGAAGCGATTCTGTTTTTCGTGGGGAACGTTACCTGAACTATTTCCAGGTGCCGGGCTTGTTTGCGAACTGGAATGCCAATATGGTGATGCAGTCTCCGCGGGGGCAGTTGGTCGAGGTGATTGCCGACGTGTCGAGTGACACCTGGGACCATTTCAAGGTGCATCAGTTCCAGGCTTCTTATACCGATGATATGCAGCGTCTTGTCTTGGGTGATTTCTATACCAATGCGGGGCAAATTTACCTGGATGGAATCAATGCGTTTGGCGGATTATACGAAATGTCGCTTTTTGAAAATTCGGCAAAGGAACCTTTGTTTGTAGGAACGGTCTTTGGCGGTGAAGTCCGCGCTCCTAAAATCGTTGGCGAAAAGAATTACGACGTCTATAAGGATTATGTCGAAGATGGCGAAGCCGAGGCGCAGGAGATGATTGTGGGGGGCAAGGTCCGCTGGAACATGCACCGTCGTTTTAACGGAACGCTAGGCTTTATTGGCAGCAAGGATTATCTTGAAGATCCCTTCTTTAGGGATGGTATGAATGAGGCTACGAATACGGCCTCGCCGCTGGAGTCTTCTAGAAACGTGTTTGCCGATGGAAACTGGTTGGTTTTTCCGGGGGATATAAAGCTTAATGGACAGGTGGCTGTAGGTGGCGCCGATACGGTGAATGCCGAAAAGATTCGGGCCATTAACCAGGTGTTTTCGGAAGCGGGGCTGGATGCCTCTAATTTTGCTCTGCTGAACAAGCTGATGCGTGACCCGCGGCAGGTGAATTCGTTGACGACGGAACAGTTGGAATCGATTTATGGTGAAAATTCCATGAAGTCGCCTTCTGAAATGCGCACGGAATTGAGAGCCTTGTTGAAGCGCGCGTCGCAGGTGGCCGCAGAAACGAAAGTCGAGGACCTGAGGCCTTCGCATGCCGATTTCTGGGGACATGAACACTGGGCGGTGGCGGGTTCTTACCAGTGGTCGAATGCGACGACTTTTATCGAAGGTTATTTAAGGTATGTGGGGCGCGAGTATTATAGTGCGGGTTCCCCGGATTTGTTGCAGAACACCCGCATGATCGGCGGTAACCTGAAACATTCTTTTTATGATTTCTGGAAACTGGGTTTCGGCTATACGATGAATGTTGAAAACGCCGCCGATGACGGTGACGGCTACAATATCTTCGGAATGGCCGAAGGAAGCCAGTGGGGGATGTTTTCGGGAGCTGAAAAGGATTGGCTCAAGGAGCACGAGCAGGATCCGAACAGGGCCCTGTATATTCATGACGGTTACTTGACGAATGACTTTAAGGTGTCCGAAAAAATTGGACTTTGGTTGAAATACGCGATTAACTACAGGACTCGCAGCACACCGCAGCGCCTATACGCTAATTATTCCGCTAATTCGGGAATTTACGAGGATCCGTGGTTTAAGGCGCAGAAGGGAAAAGCGAGCTTGACAGTGTATTCCGATAACGATACCCTGGAAATAGATTCGGCGAGATGGGCGGAGTACTATGCCCTTTCCGACGAGGAGTACCTGGCGACAGAATTTGTGGAACGCCTGATGAAGCATACGCTGGAATTGGGATTCTCGTTCAAGCTGCCAAAGAAGAATGTCCTCAAGGTTTCTGGGGTGCTGATTGCGCGGACGGACATGTCCAAGTTTGAGCAGGACAAGCGGATTCGAAAGTTCAATTTTACCGATGAAACTTATGGCATTCTGGGTTATTATTTCCATGGGGGTGATTACCTGGAACAGCGCTATCCTATTTCGCTTTCGACATCGCTCGGAGACTTTAGGAATATGTTCTCGGTGATGCCCCGCTATAAAATGTACAATCGTAACGAAATGCGCGAATTCGAATGGAATTTGCTTGATAATATGAACCTGGTCCTTTCGAAGAATTTCTTGGAACTCTCGCTTTCGGGCGGAATTCGGCAGAATCTATTGAGCTATGAGATTGACGATTCCCGCTATGATGAGATGGAGCTGGATATAGACGGTTCTGCATCGTTGCGCGTTTACCACACGCCGTCGCTTTATTCGGACTGGACCGTAGGTTCTATCTTCAATTACCGCCCCGATAACCGCGCCGATGAATATAAGGACTACTATGTAACCGCCGCCCTAAATTATGACTTCTAAAAGATGCAACGCCGCTCAATCCTCTCTGGATCCTTCGACTTCGCCCTTCGGCAGGCTCAGGGACCTTCAGAAAGGTTAGCGAGCCTGCGAAGCGTGAGCTTGTCGAACCACGCTCAGGATGACTTCTCCTAATCACTAACCACTGTCTACTTCCTACTGTCTACTATGTTCATCGGTTGTCATTTGTCTTCTTCTGCGGGGTTTCTCGCAATGGGTGAGACCGCCCTATCGATTGGTGCAGATACCTTTCAGTTTTTTACCCGCAATCCGCGTGGAGGTGCCGCAAAACCTTTTGACAAGGCCGATGCTGCCTCTTTGGTGCAACTGCTTGAGAAAAATCATTTTGGCCCGATTCTTGCGCATGCACCCTATACGTTGAACGCCTGTGCCGCAGACGAGGGACTTCGACAGTATGCGATAGACGTGATGAAAGACGATCTTTTCCGAATGGACCATTTTCCGGGCGCGATGTATAACTTCCATCCGGGTAGCCATGTGAAGCAGGGAGTCGATGTCGGGATAGAATTAATCGCTAAGGCTCTGAACCAGATTCTTTCTTGTGAGCAAAAGACGACCGTGTTGCTTGAAACAATGGCGGGAAAAGGTTCCGAGGTGGGGCGAACTTTCGAAGAATTGCGCTCGATTATCGATCGCGTGGAACTTTCCGATAAGCTTGGAATTTGCCTGGATACCTGCCATGTTTTCGACGGTGGCTATGATATCGTGAATCACCTGGACGATGTGCTTTCGGAATTTGACAAGGTCTTGGGTATTGATCGACTAAAGGCTATTCATCTGAATGATTCCAAAAATCCGATGGGGAGTCATAAAGATCGCCATGAGGTGCTGGGCGGCGGCTTTATTGGAATGGAAGCCCTTTTGCGGGTGGTGAATCATCCGTTGCTCAAGAAATTGCCGTTCTATCTGGAAACACCGAATGAATTGCCCGGTTATGCTAGGGAAATCGAACTTGTAAGGAAGCATTTTGTTTGAAAAATGCGCCAAATGTTTTTTGTAGGAATTCATTAGTGAAATTGGTTGCGGTGGTAAACAGATAAATAAAAAAAGTTGCACTTTTTAGTGGGTTGAAAATTTATTCTTAGACTATGAAGATTCCTATTCGCTATAACCATGTTGGGTATTCGCCCTTGGCCTCCAAGATTTTCTTTGTGAATCTTCGGGAACTGTCGCTTGACAGCGGAGATGAGGATGCCGTTTTTTTCCGCATTGTAAGGAGCGTGATAGGGTCAAAGTTCTCGTCCGTGTGGGAAGGCTCTTTGGTTAAGGGAACTTTTAACGAGTCCGGTTATTGCGATTACACAGGTGAAACGCTTTGGAGTGGTGATTTTTCGAACGTACACGATATCGGAATTTTCATGATTCAAATTTGGAAAAAAAGTGGCGTAGATGGTGAAACGCTCCTGTTTGAGTCCGCTCCTTTTGAAATTTCTGCAGATTGGATGCAGCGTCAGCTTGTGGAAAACATCAGGTCGTTCTATTTCCAGCGTAGCGGGGTTGAGCTTGTTCCTGAATTTGCGGGCAAGTGGGCTAGACCCGCTGCACATTTGGACGACTGTATCGAGTTTCATCCGAGTATGCAGCGTTCGGGAACGTGGAATGCTCACGGAGGCTGGTACGATGCGGGCGACTATGGCAAGTACATTGTAAATGGCGGTGTTTCTGTCGCCACCCTTTTGCTTGCCTGTGAATTGTGCAAAAATGCAGGGCGCGGAAATAGCGTAGGAAATCTTGTCAATGCCGAGTCCCCTATTACGCTTCCTAGTGGACTCAAGATGTATAGCCTTAAGAACGAGGTGCGTTTTGAGCTGGAATTTTTCCTGCGTATGCAGGATACCGACGGTGGCGTTTTCTTTAAGGTGACGCCTGAACGTTGGGACGGTTTTGTTTCGCCTCGCGATTCCGACTTGCTGCAAAAGCGGATGATTCTTGGAAAGTCGACGACCTCGACGCTCAATTTTGCGGGGGCGTTGGCGGCGGCATCCCGCGT
This sequence comes from uncultured Fibrobacter sp., assembly GCF_947166265.1. Lineage (NCBI taxonomy): Bacteria > Pseudomonadati > Fibrobacterota > Fibrobacteria > Fibrobacterales > Fibrobacteraceae > Fibrobacter > uncultured Fibrobacter sp. Next base: position 11,897 of record NZ_CAMVDO010000032.1, read on the forward strand.
GTATCGAAATACCGATGTAGCTTTTGCAGATCATTGCTTGCGCGCTGCGGTGTCTGCTTATCGGTGGGCTTCTTCGCGTCCGTTTGCTGATTGGCCGCATAATACCGAAGGAAGTGGTGGCTATGGCGACGAACATGCCGAAGATGAATTTTTCTGGGCGCGAGCGATGCTTTTCCGGGAGCTTTCGGCGCTAGGCTTGGAAATTGATGGCGTTACGGCAGAAAATCTGCGTGTACAGCTTCTTGATGATATGGACGCTTATCCTCCGAAACTGGGAATGGATTGGCGCGATACGCAAAATCTGGGGTGGATTGCCCTTGCGTTACAGGATGCAGACGGTGAACTGCAAATGCGTTCTCGCACCACGTTAGAGATGACCGCCCGACAGATTGTGGATCTGCAAAAGACCGATGCCTACGGGATATCGGTGCGCAAGTTTATCTGGGGAAGCAATGGTGAACTTGCAAACCATGCGCTTACGCTTGCGATTGTAAAGCTGTGGAATCCAAGCTTGGGTGGGAATTCGCTTGATTTCTGGTGCCGTGAACTTTTGAATTTTATTTATGGACGTAATCCCGTTGACGTCAGCTTTGTAACGGGTTCCGCCTGGAGTTCGCCTAAGGAACCTCATCATAGGCTTAGCCATTCCGATGGAGTGGACGAACCGATTCCGGGACTTTTAGTCGGTGGAATCAATAGCGATCGGCAAGATATGCACCGCGCTCCGCATTATCCGGGCGACTTGCCGGGATTTTCATATACGGACGAACGTTGCTCTTTTGCAAGCAACGAAACAGCGATTAATTGGAATGCTCCGTTGACGGCTGTTCTTGCATTGCTGCTGTGTCGGCCTTGACGGTGTCGATTGCAACGGTGTCTCTTGTTGCTTCTTCGATTTTTTCTTGTGCTTTCGGAAGCAGTGATTGTAGGTCTACAATCGGGTTCTTTTCGGCTTCGTATTCCTTTGCAGAAACAATCGGCTTGAAGTAAAAGGAATCTGCTGCGGTAAGGTTTCCGGCTCCGAACAGGTCTACATACGATGCGGCGAGTGCTGCCCAGCCACGTAACCATTCCTTGCGGGATTCTCTGCTAGAAAACCATGATTCGGCGTTGTACTGGAAATGGTGTACATCCTTAGTCAAGTAGACGGGGCTTTCACCGGAAAGTTTTTCGAAAATGCGTTTGACTCGGTAGGTGGATGCTGCCCCTGTAATGAGCAGAACGGTATCGGCGTTATGCTTTTTAAGCCAAGGAATGATGGTGAATGCTTCGCTGATGGTGGAGGGGTCGTCATGTCTGGCGATAAAGACGGCGTTGCTGTCGAATTTTCCGAGTCGTAAAAAGTCGTCTAGGTAGAATTCGGCGTTGCTTCTGTTTCGAAGTGTTCTGCGGCCAAGAATCAGTACGGAATCCGCCTTTCCGCTTGCCACCAGGTCTGCCGCCAAGTCGATTCGTTCCATGTCGGCGGACTGCCCGTCAAGAACCACGACCCAGTTGACGTGTTCGAATTCATCGTCATCGACAAGCCAGTGTCCGCTTTGAGTCATTATCAGGTAGAATGCGATAATGCAAAATACGGTAACCACCGAAATGGCGCTTAAGATGATTCTCTTTTTCTGAAGTTCTTTTTTGGTGGGCAGTTTAGACAAGTTAAACTCCTTTTTGGGACGGATCTATGTCGCTCCTGTTTTCGGTGCGGTAAAGGGCGGCGTTTTCACCGTCGGCATAGTACTTCTTGCGAATTCCGAATAACGTAAAACCGTGCCTTTCGTAAAAGCGGCGAGCCTTGAGGTTGTTCTCGCGAACTTCTAGAAAGCAACAGTCCGATTTGTCGAGGTCTAGTTGCGAAAGCCCCGCCTGCAGAAGCTTGCTTCCGATTCCGTTTCGTTGAGCGGATTCGCTTACTGCAATCGAGAGAAGCTCCGAGTCGGCTCCCAGCAAATGAAAAACCGCGTAGCCGACAATATTTCCTTCGGTTTCGTAAACGACAGAATAGGTATAGGGGGCTTTGATTTCTTGTTCGTATTGCCTTTCGTTCCAGTCTTGAAAAGCGAGCTCGCCTTGAATTTTCAGCACGGCAGGAATGTCGGCAGAATTCATTTTGCGAATGGACATTGGCGACCCCTTTACGAATTAGTGCAACTTTTCGAAGTACGAGGGCTGGATATAGTTCGCTTCGAGCATCAGGCTCGGGGTGACTGTATCGAACAGCTTGCCCCACTTGCTGAGTGGCTGGCCTTTGTCCAGAAGGGGGGCCGCTCCGGTTTCCTTGAAAACATCTTGCAAGGCTGCGTCTGCAAGGGCTGCTTCGTCTACGACGGCGGTCTTTACCGGACGCCCCTTGAGTGCCTCGACGACTTGGGCGGTTTCGATAAAACTTTCTTTTCCGTCTAGGCGCAGGTACCAGTAGTCTTTGCGGGCGCGGATGACGACTGCCGTATTTTCGGGCGCGTCGGCAAAGCAGGCGAGGGCCTGCAGCGTCGAAACTCCGTAGAGCTTGCGCTTGCCGCTAAAGCTTAGGCCTTCGCAGAAAGCGACTCCCGTGCGCAGTCCGCTGAACGACCCTGGGCCGAGCGTGACCATGACGCGCGTGACTTGGTCGAGGGTCGCGCCAGCTTTTTCGAGGAGGGCGTCGAGCATGGCCGATGCGGTTTCGCCGCGGGCCGATTCGTCGATGGATTCCAGATAGCGGGGGGTGGCGGCATCCGTTTCAAGGAGCGCCATCGAAATTCCCTTACGTGAAGTATCTACAAATAAGTCGAAGGTCATTATCTTTTAATATACAGGCTCTTGTCGATAATCAAGTCAATCAGCTGGCTGTAGGTGATGCCGATGCTTGCTGCTTCTGCCGGGAGAATCGAAGTCGGAGTCATGCCAGGGAGCGTATTCGTTTCGATGGCGAACAGCTGCTTGTCCTTGGTGATTCGCACGTCGGTGCGGCTGTAGCCCGAACCGCCAATGGCGTAGTGGGCGTTCTTCACCAGTTCCTGAATGCGGGCTGTCAGATCGGGTTCGAATTCGGCTGGGGTGACTTCCTTGCATTCGCCGTTGTACTTGGCTTCGAAGTCGAAGTATTCACGTGTAGTCATGCGCATTTCGGTGGGCGGGAGCGGCTTTTCGCCTTCGATGTAGCCGCAGCTTGCTTCTTCGCCGGCAATGAACTTTTCGCAGAGCAGACGGTTGGAATCCTTGAACAGGTCCTGTGCAATCTTGCCTGCTTCGTCCAAGTCTTTCGCGATGCCGATACCGATAGAGGATCCGCCCAGCGGGTCCTTGATTACCAGCGGGAATCCGAGTTCGTCAGCGACGGACACCAGCGTGTCGCCGGTAAAGTCATGCTTCCAGATGACGCGGTACGGCGGGGTCGGAATACCGTTTGCTCTGTAGATTTCCTTGGTCTTCACCTTGTCCATGGCAAGGGCAGAAGCGAGGAGGCCGCAACCGGTGTAGGGAATGCCCCAGTTTTCAAGCATTGCCTGGATGTGGCCGTCTTCGCCCCACTTACCGTGCAAGGCGAGGAAGGCGATGTCTGCATCGGGGAGTTCCGAAAGCGCCGGGGACTTTTTGCAGTTTGCGGCCGTACCTTCGAGTCCGCGGAAGTAGTTCACCGAGAAGTTGTCCTTCTGGTAAGGGGAAAGTTCGCGGGAAGACCAATGCCAAGTGCCGTCCTTGTCGATAAGCACCGGATGGATGTTGTAACGGTCCGGGTTCATGGCGCGGACAACGCCGGTGCCACTGACAACGGAAACATCATGTTCGGTGGACGGACCACCCATTAAAACGAGTACGCGCATACGAGCCATAATAAACCTCTTTAGAGAAAAATCTTTGTGAATAATGTAGTAATAAAATAAATCAGGGCATCTCTTTGGTCGTTCCAGAAGTGTGTCTTATCTGCATTGTCATGCCCGCGGAGGCGGGCATCTCCCTTTCTTGTAGAATCTCTTTGCCGTAATATTTTAAATTATAGATGAAAAAGGTGCTTTCTTATGAAAAAAATCTCCAAACCTCTCTTCACGTCATCCTGGAACTCTGTGACGAAATCTACACTGTTAAGGTCCCTGAGCCTGCCGAAGGGCCGAAGTGAACTAACGGAATCCATTGCAGCATTCTTCGTTGCCATCCTCCTCACGGCCTGTGGTGAATCCACAACCACCGAAAAAATCGTAGAAGTGGCGACTGGTGGCGTCGAAGTGGTGGACTCCGTCAAGGATCTTCCCAAGTGCACCAAAGAAAACGAAGGGGAGCAGGCGATTGTAAAGGGCGAAACCACGGTACGCATCTGTATCGACAATAAATGGTTTGCAACAAAGGAATCTTCGGATGATTTTGTATGCTCCACTAAGGAGCTTAAGGATAAGAGCGGCTTGAAGATTCTCTGCAATGGCGATAGCATTGGCGTCGTTTTGAACGGTTCCAAGGGGGATGACGGTAAAAAAGGCGATCCTGGCGAAAACGGTGCCGCTGGCAAACAGGGTGAAAAAGGGGATGCCGGTGAAAAGGGGGAAAAGGGCGACTCTGGTGAAAAAGGAGAAAACGGCGTCGGCTGTACGATTGCGGGGCAGACAGATTCCTCGATTACCATCAAGTGTGGCGACAAGTCTACGGTTTTGAAATTGGGCATGAGCGGAGTAGTGGTCGATACGACGGTGCTTGATTCCGAAAAGATTGCGATCTCGCTAGATTCCTTGGCGGGTTATTCGCAAAAGGGGCCGTTCATTAAGGGGGCGAGTGTTTACCTTTACGAATTGCAAGACGGACGCACCTTAAAGCAGTCGAACGGAAACTTTGTAAGCTACATTACAAGAGATGATGGTCGTTATAAATTCACGTCTCGCGAGTTGATAAGTCAATACGCCTTAATCATCGTGGATGGCAATTACCGTAACGAGGTGACTGGCAAAATTTCGACAACTCCGATTCAGTTGTCTGCATATACGAATATGCTGATGCGCAGGACCGCGAACGTGAACCTGCTTACGCACCTTGAAAAGGATCGTGTGTATTACCTGGTGACGAAGGAGAAGAAAACGGTACGGGCTGCCAAAAGGCAGGCCCAGGCTGAAATTCTAGATGCGTTCTTTATCGATGCAAGCCAGTTCAAGGCGGAATCCGAAGATCTCGATGTGTTTGGCAAAACGGATGCCGATGCGGCGCTTCTCGCCATTTCAATCCTGCTGCAGGGTGGCCGCAGCGAAAGCGAGATGATGGCGCTTTTGACCGAGATTTCGAACGATATGGAAACGGATGGCAAGTGGAACGAAGACAAGGCGGATTCTGTTAAAACTTCGATTGCTGCTTGGGTGTTGACGAACCACGGAAATCTGGGAACCTATCGAGAAAACGTTCAAAGTTGGAGCTTGAGCTCGACGGTTCCGCCGTTTGAAAAGTATATCGAAAACTTCACGAATAAAATGCTCGGTCTTGACGGATGCAAAAAGTCAAGCGAGGGTAAAGAGATTGTCGTTAAAAATAAGTACAGCCCCTTCTATGGGAAAAAGTTTGTCTGTACCGATGGTGAATACGTTGCAGTGGGTGCCGAGAAAACTCAATTCAATGACGCCATTCAATACGGTCAGTTGATTGATTTTAGAGACCGTAAAGTCTACAAGACCGTTGATATCGGTACACAGACCTGGATGGCTGAAAATTTGGACTTTGCCGATACAAAACTTTATCCGGGCTTGGAAAACGAAATGGCGTGCTTTAAGGGAGATTGCGATCATTTTGGTCGGTTGTATACATGGCCCTTTGCGGTTGATAGTGCCGCGGTCTTTAGCGACATGGGCAAGGGGTGTACGAATGCTGGTGGAAATAATAACGCGCCCTGCAAATATGATTATCCGGTTCGTGGAATTTGCCCGGAAGGCTGGCATTTGCCGAACGTTGACGAATGGAAATTATTATGGGTGAATGTTGGATCGGGAAGGGGAATGTTTTCAAGGGATTCTGGTGGAACGAATGTAACAGGATTTTCTTTGTACCCGATAGACTTTTATAACAACAGTGTTTCATATGGTGGCTCGTATGGTGTTGGTGGCGCTCGCTTTTGGGAGGTCCCTTATTCCGGACATGCTGGTTATACGTTGACTTTTTCAAATGCGAATGGCGGCGCAAATTTGTTAACCCCTGACTTGGGCGGTAATTTTAGCTCAACTTGGACAAGGAACTATTTTGTGGCTGTTCGCTGTGTCAAGGATAAGGAATTTGAGTATGGAAACTTTGTTGACGAACGTGACAATCGTGTGTACAAGACAATTAAAATCGGTACAAAAACGTGGATGGCGGAAAATTTGAAATATAGACCGGAAACGACTGAAGGTTCGGACTCTGCAAGTTTCTGTATGGCAAACGATATTGAAAAATGTGAACTATATGGCCGCTATTATAATTCGGAATCGGTCCAAGAAGCCTGTCCGGCTGGCTGGCATTTGCCAGATTCTACAGAATGGAGCGATGTATATAAAAGACATGGCCTAAGCGCACATGCGATGTTCACGAAGTCTTTGTACGGGACGAATACACTAGGCTTTAGCTTGCTACCAACGGGATTTGGGGCTTCTGAAATTCCGCAAAATTTATCACCTTCGACAGCGTTGTATATTTGGTCAAAAAGTGGTGATTTCTATTGCTACCTAAATAGTGCGAATGAGTATGGAGAGAAAAATTGTAATAATAACATAAACGGTAGTGGCAATTGCAAAAAAGGTTGCGTCGCCCGTTGCGTCCAGGACTAAATTGCACGCCTGAATAGAAATTTTGGGTTGCATAACACTTGCCCAAATCCTTAAAGGTTTGTATTTTATGGATAATCAGTGAGGTTTTTATGCGTGTGTTTGTTACCGGCGGTACAGGGTTCATTGGCCACTATGTGGTCAAGGCTCTTCTGGAAAAAGGTCACGATGTGGTTGTTGCGACCAGACACCCCAACAAGGTTCCGACGCTCAAGGCTTTGTCCAATGTCACCTTCGTGGAATGTGCCCTGACAGATTTTGACGTTATGGCCGAAGGGCTGCAGGGTTGCGACGCCTGCATTCATGTTGCTCTTGGTTGGGGCGATACCCCGAGTGCAATGCTTGCGAACGACACTCGCGCAACGGTAATGCTGCTCGAAAATGCGGCAAAAGCCGGCTGCAAGAAATTTATTTACACCAGTAGTACCGCAGCAATGGGGCGTATGCGTCCGTCGATGCGCGAAGTCACCAGCAATTTGCCGATGGACCTCTACGGAGCGACCAAGGCTGCAGGCGAGGCTTTCGTACTCGGCTTTACTCATGGCTACGGATCGCAGTTCCCCGAAGTCTCCATGACCCGTAACATTATTCGTCCGGGGTATACTTTTGGAAATCCCGCCTGGACCGATGGCTGCTCTCAGCCGGACCGTCGCTTTTTCTCGATGGCTCAGGCTGTCAAGGAAAATCGCGACATCAACATCATCAAGAATGACGGTACGCAGTTTATTCACGCAAGCCAGCAGGCCAAGCTTTACATGAGCGTTCTCGAATCTGACAAGAACGAAGAAATTTTCCTTGGCCTAGGCGAAGTCTGGATGAGCTGGAAAGAAATCGCCGAAATGATGATTTCGATGAAGCCTGGTTGTAAATCCAAAATCGTAGAAACCGACCTTGGCTGGGGGGATGAACCCATGCTGTTTGACGTGAGCAAGATTCAGGAGCAGTTCGGACTTGCGTTCGATGCCCATGAATTCATGCTGGATCACGTCAAGTGGACCTACAGCCAAGTGTAGCATAAGGTCCCTGAGCCAGCCGAAGGGCCGAAACTACTTACCCGCAGCAGTCATCCTGGACCCTCGAAGGGGGGACGGGATCCAGTGTTGGAATTTGAAAATGACTTAAAAAGCGAGAGCATTTGCTCTCGCCTTTAATTTTTACCGAAAAAATTTTACCCGCAGCGGGTCTTGCTAGAATCGCTGCCGATGTAATCGGGGTAATCGTTGTCGAAGCAGGCAGCGCAGTAGTTTTCGCCTTCGCCGGTACATTCCTTCATGCCCTCGACACTCAGGTAGCCGAGGCTTTCGACGCCGAGCATCTTTGCGATTTCGGCAGGGGTCATGGAACTTGCCGCGAGTTCACCCTGGCTCGGGAAATCCATCCCGAAGAAGCACGGGTGCGCCACCGGAGGCGATGCGATGCGAATATGCACCTCGAGAGCGCCCGCGTCACGTAACATTCGCGACAAAATCTTGAGTGTCGTGCCGCGGACAATGGAATCTTCGACCACGCACACGCGCTTGTTCTTGAGCACCCCTTCGATGGGGTTGAATTTCAGCTTGACTTTCTGTTCGCGGACGTTCTGTGTGGGGTCGATAAAGGTGCGGCCCACGTAGTGGTTACGGAGTAGGCCGATTTCAAAGCGGATGCCGCTCGCCTGGGCGTAGCCGAGAGCTGCAGTCGTTGCGCTGTCGGGAACGGAAATCACGATGTCTGCGTCGACAGGGCATTCCTTGGCGAGTTGCTTGCCCATCTTGCGGCGGATCTTGTCGCAGCTCTGTTCGAAAATCTTGGAATCGGGGCGGCTAAAGTAGATGTATTCGAAAATGCAGTGGGCGAGGCGGTCCTTGTGCGTAAAGCGCTCGGAATGGAGCCCGTTCTTGGTGATGGTCAGGAATTCACCGGGCTGGATGTCGCGCACGTAGTTGGCTCCGAGCAGGTCGAAGGCGCAGGTTTCGGAGGCAACGCACCAGGATTTTCCCATGCGGGCAATCGAGAGCGGGCGGAATCCGAATCCGTCGCGGGCTACATACATGGTGTCCTTGCTGATAAACACGAGGCAGAAGCTTCCGGTAAATTTGGTGACAGCCTTCTTGATGGCATCCCCTAAGTCGTCGGCTTCGGTGCGGGCGATTTCGTGCAGAAGAATTTCGGAATCGGATGTGGTCTGGAAAATGTGCCCTTCGGCTTCCATTTCGGCGCGGAGCTCGTTGGCGTTGGTGATGTTTCCGTTGTGGGCGACCGCGATTTGGCCCCACTTGCAGCTCACCAGAATCGGCTGGGCGTTGGCGAGTGTCGAAGCACCTGTGGTGCTGTAACGTACGTGGCCGATGCCCGCAAAGCCGTCAAATTCGTCGATGTTGTGTTCCCGGAGAAGGGTCGATACAAGCCCCATGGATTTGCGGATGCGAATCTTGTCTCCGTCGGTCACCGCGAATCCGGCACTTTCCTGCCCGCGGTGCTGCAGGGCGTAAAGCCCCATGGTGATATTCCTTACGACCGCGTCGCCATTGTAAATGCCGATCACGCCGCATTCTTCGCGCAATTCGTCGAGCATAACGCCTCTTTGAAATGTATGTTTTCCCTACCTCAAAGGTCTTAGCCCACCCATGCGGGTGCAAGCGGGAAAACGGACGCCCCCTTTATGCAAAAAATGTGCCATAGTATATGGGAAGTTTCTAGGGTCGAGTCGTTGCGTTGTCTATTTGGAGTGTTATAGCGACAGATGTATGCTGCAAACGTATTTTACGTTTTATGAAAATACATAAAATGTAAAGATTTACGTATTCTGTAAAATAATCCGATGGGCGTGCCTCCCTGGATGACATTATTCGCTGAGTCATCCTCGACCAACGGGAGGGAATCCAATGTAGGATTTCGTTGATTACGTTCACTTTGGCCCTTCGGCAGGCTCAGGGACCTTTGTGAACCCCGCTCAGGATGACACTCTAATTTTTAATTCTTCCCTGGATCCCCTCCCTCGTTACACTCGGTCGAGGAAGACCGCAGATGCCCTGATTCCTCAGAGCGGCAACGCCGCGATCTTATACTTTTTCTATATTACCCCCTGTAACTAAAGAGGCTTTATGCTTGAACGTGAAGAAGTTTTGAAATTGGCGAAGTTGTCGAGACTCGAAGTTGCTGAATCGGATATCGAATCGGTCAAGGGTCACCTGGATAAGATGCTCAATCATTTGGAAGCCCTCAAGGCTTTGGACCTTTCCGACGTGGAACCGATGACGGCCGTCGAAAATGGTGCCACCATCTTGCGTGAAGATGTCCCCGTGCAGGGCTTCTCGCTCGAAAAGGCTTTCATGAACGCTCCGGCCGTTGAAAACGACCATTTTGCTATTCCGAAGGTCATTGGCGGTTAATTTTCCGTTATTGGCATCGAGAACATGGCCGTCCACTGCATTGTACCCGCTCGAATCGGGTCTTCGCGCTTTCCCGGAAAGCCGCTCGTAAAAATCGCCGGCAAAGAAATGATTGTCCGTACCATGGAACGGGCTCGTTTGGCGGGCTGTTTTGACCGTCTTGTCTGTGCGACAGATTCCGAGCAGATTGCGGAGGTGGTGTCTAGGGCGGGGTTCGAAACGGTCTTGACTGGCCCTGCCTGTACGGGGTCGGACCGCGTGGCGATGGCTGCCGAATCCTTGAATCTGGATCTGGTGGTGAATCTCCAGGGCGACGAACCGCTGGTGGAACCCGAAGTCCTGCGTCTTGTCGCAGAGGCGCTGGAAAAGCATCCGGATGAATGGGTGTCGGTCGCATGTCCGCTGAACAGGGATGAGGCCCAGGTTCAGACGGTAGTTAAGGTTTTGGTAGAAGGCGATTATGCGCTGGATTTTAGCCGGTCGGTTGCGGTTGAGGACGCTTCCCGCTGGTTTCAGCACCAGGGAATCTATGCGTATTCCCGGGCGTCGCGTGACGAGTTTTCGTCTTTGCCGCAGAGTGCGCTTGAACGGGAGCGTTCGCTGGAGCAGATGCGCATTTTGGGGCGCCGCCCCATCCGCATGGTCCGGAGTCCGTATCCGTCCATCTCTGTAGATGTTCCTTCTGACGTGAGTGCTGTCGAGAAGGCTTTAGATAACTAACATGTTGTGGTCGAGGGTAACAATGCGAGAATGCAATGAATACTCCCGAACGAAATTTAGTCCGCCTGGCGTTGTGCCTTTTTATTCTGGGGACGTTTGTCCGCTTTTTGCCGTGGGGACTTCCTGCCATAGACCGGTTTCAGGTGGGCGACGCCGTAATTGTCGCTGCCGAAAATTCCGCGAATGTGCCTGAAAATGAGGCTCGGCAGGACTCCTTGGAGCGGTTTTCAAGGCCGTCTGCTCCTTCAAATACGGTTGTAGACAACGTAACAAAAACGGGCGCAAAGGCAAAATCGGCCCCAAAAGTGTCCCTTCCGGTCCATATCAACTCCGCTTCTGCAAGTGAACTTTGTGCGTTGAAAGGGGTGGGCCCGAAGCTTGCCGAGAAGATAATTTCGGTCCGGGAGGCATCTGGACCCTTCAAAACGGGCGATGATTTGAAAAAAGTGCCTGGAATTGGTAAGAAAAAGTTAGAAAGCCTTCTTCCTGGGGTAATTTTTGATTAGTTTTAGGAAGAACATTTTTACTTAAGTCGTTGATATTATGAGTGATACGAAGATTTACATGGGTGTCGAAGCGTGTGACGCTTCCCTGAAAGTGGCTCTTCTGGATGGGGCGGATCGCCGTGTTCTTAAAACGGCCATTCTGGATACGGAAACCAGTCCGCTAGACGATGTTTACGCTTTCGAATCGGTTCTCCAGAGCTGGTTGGAGTATTGCCAGATTGAAAATATCGAGGCCGTTTCTGTAACGATTCCCGCCTTTAGGTCCATTGTCCGTCAGATTTTTGTTCCGCCCGAAGCTTCCAAGAACATGGATGACTACATCAAGTGGTACGTCTCCCTGATTACGAACGCCGAGGCTTCTGCCTATATCATCGATTACAAGATCCTGTTTGGCGAAGAATCTCTGGGCTACACCGTAATGCTGGTGGCCGTCCGTGAACAGTGGGTCGAAAACCTGCGCAAGGGCTTCCGCAGCAAGATGCTTGCTCCTAAGGCGATGGATGTCGATGTGCTCTCGCTGATGAACCTGATGGATTTCGCCGAAAATGACCTCGAACTGACATGCGTCGTCAAGGCGGACTATGCCGGTGTCACGCTTCTGTGGCTCACCAAGGACAACCTGCAGGCTCTCCGCTGCGTCTCGACGCTTTCCCTGGTGAACAAGAGCCAGGACGAGGCTTACCAGTTCCTGGTTTCGGGAATTGCAGAACAGATTCGCGTTGCCCAGGAAGAAAATGCCGCGATCGTTACCAAGCAGATTAGGCTCTGCGGTGACATGGCGAGCGATTTGATGTTTGTGGATGGTCTTCGTAAGAAAATGCCGGACTGCCCGGTGATTCCGATGGACTCTTTCTCTAATTTGCGTCTGCCGACCGAGGCTGAGGATTCCGCCGCGGTGTTGCAGTGTGCCGGTGCCATTGGTGCCGCCTTGAATGTGATGGAGGGTGTATGATTCGATTGAACTTGATTGATGCTGCTGAACGACTGACTGCAGCTGAAAACGTGGCTCCGGTCAACGTGACAAGCGTTGCCGACCTGCGCAAGAAGTCTCGCAAGAAGGCCTTGACCGCAGCTCTTGCCGCCTTGTTTGTGGTGGTGGCTTTCAGCTGTTTCTTGAGTGTGGCCGGTGTTCCGGCTCCGTTGCAGGGCATTCTTCCGGCGCCCTACCTTTCCCTGATTGGTGCCGAAGATCCTAGCCGTTCTGCCTTGACTATGGGCGACGGTCAGCGGACTTCCGCTGGCGGTATGCTCGAAGCTCAGGCAGCCGCAGCCGAAGCGGCTATCAAGCGTCGTGACGCCGTGACGGTGAAGCAGGTGGTGGGTGAAATCAACCCGCAGGTGCTGTTCAACAACAAGCGCTCCGAATACAATTCTTTCCTTCCGCTCGAAAAGATTTCTTACCAGAAGGCTTCTATCGGCCAGTTCGTTACGTTCCTCAATACGGCAACGCCTGACGATGTGGGTTTCTCGGATTGCGTATTCCAGGCTCCGAACTTCTACTATGTTCGCGGTGTTGCTGCTAAGCCTGTTTCGCAGAAGAGCTTCCTTGAACGTATCAAGACTGTGAGTACCGACTTCAGGACTCCGCCGCTTCCCGAAAACGCTCCGGCAACGGACATTACTGCATTTGGTAAGTTCGGCGTTGTCAACGTGAACCTCCAGTCGGTATCGAGCTTCGTTCCTACGGCGGAAGTCGCTGCCGAAGTGAAGTCCCTGAAGGCTTTGGCTGTTTCGAACAAGGTCCAACTTACGGGCCTGGACAAGCCGACGGTCGAAGAGTTCGGTGTCTACAAGCGTTATTCGTACAAAGTAACCACTCCGGCGGACTTCAGCGATTTGCAGGCCTTTATCGCTGCCTACGCCACCTCTCCGCTCCGTATCGGTGTGCAGAATGTAGAAATGAAGCAGGCGAAGCGTGACCTGTTCTCTACCATCCGCTTCGAAATGTTCGTTATCAAGTAGCGCAAGTCATGCCGATTCGCATTACGGGTGGACTGATGCGGGGAAGGAACGTTCCTTCTCCTGAAACGTCCAAGACAAGACCTACGGCTTCCCGCACGAGGGAAGCCCTCTTTAACATTTTGCAGGGTGTCGAAAATTTTCGGATGCTCGACCTTTTTGCGGGAACGGGCATTATGGGAATCGAGGCGATTAGCCGTGGGGCCGCAAGTGTCGTTGCCGTAGAAATGGCGCACGCTCAGGCGCGCCTGGTGTGGCAAGCCTATAAGGCTTTATCGATTGATTCCAAGTTGACTCTGCTCGAAAAGAACGTCCTTTCGCTGGACAAGGAAACTCTTTGTCGCGAAGGCGGCTTTGACCTGATTTATGCGGACCCGCCGTTCAAGGATATGGAATACCCCGACTTGCGTCCTTTCTATGAATGGCTGAATCCGGGGGGCGTTGCCGTGTTCGAAGCCCCGAGTCGTAAAATTCCTGCGTGGGTGCAGGAACTCGACAATGTTCAGGTGCGCCGTTACGGGGAATCGTCCCTGGTTATTTATAGACGATAGTTTTTAATTCAAGGTTTTGGTTTATCATGTACATTATTGTCGGTCTTGGAAATCCTGGTACGCAGTATAGCAATACGCATCACAATGCGGGTTTTATGGCTGTAGAAAAGCTTGCAGACCCCAACAAGGATTGGAAATCGGAGCATAAGGCGCTCACGATGAAGGTGAATGTGGCGGGCGAAGAAGTCCTTTTGGCAAAGCCGCAGACTTACATGAACCTTTCCGGCGAGGCCGTACAGGCGCTGATGACCTGGTACAAGGTCAAGGTGGACCATCTGCTCGTCTTTAGCGATGACATTAATTTGGATGTAGGCCGAATCCGCTGCCGTGCAAGTGGAAGTCACGGCGGACAGAACGGGCTCCGCAACATCATTGAGCATGTGGGCGACAAGTTCCCGCGCATCCGTTTCGGTGTCGGTAAGTGCCCGCCCAAATTCGATCTTTCCAACTGGGTGCTGGCGAAGTTTTCGGCCGAAGACCGTCCTGCCTTTGACGAGGCGATTGCCAAGGTCCCTGCGTTGGTGGAGTGCTATTTCAAGTTCGGTATTGAAAAATGTATGGAACGCTATAACGGGAAATAGCGGATGTCTCGGTGGGTGTTGGTTCTTTTCGTAGCTGTTTTCGCCTTTTTCTTGGCGGATTTTTTGATGGGGGAGTCCCGTACTCCCGAAAGGACTGCTGGAAAGATTCCCTTTGCCCACACCCTGCACGGTGATTCGATTGGCCTGGATTGTTCGCATTGCCATACGGGCGCGAAATCAGGGGCTTATGCCTATATGCCCTCGAAGGCGGACTGCATGGATTGCCACCGGTTGCCGCTTTCTGAAAATTCCGAAAAGAACGATTCCGCCTATGTAGCCTCTATGCCCGAAAGACCTTGGACGCATCGGCGGATTTTGCCGGATCACGTGGTGTTTCATCACGGAGTTCACGCTGCGGCAGGAGTCGCCTGTAGCGATTGCCACGGGAAGGGTTATCTGCAGGGGCGCTATGGCGGAGAACGTTTCGATATGCAGACCTGCCTCAAGTGTCATCGCGGTGAATTGTTCAAGGATCGCGGCTTTAAACCGGCAGCGACATACTGTGCCGCTTGCCACCGTTGATTCGTGAAGGTATCTTATGGGTATGGATCGTCGCGAATTCATCAAGAGTTGCTCACTCATTGCCGTAATGGGGTTGCTGTTCGGTTGCCGCAAGTTGCCTCTCGAAGAGGTGGCGAAATTGGGCGAGTCTGCTGCGAACGGGCCTACGATCAAGCAGTTCGAAGACGAAGTGAAACTGGCGATGTCGCAGGCGAGTAAGCCGCTAGACTTGGTGAAGGTTCCGCGGCCGGGAATGTTGGATATTCCGGGGGCGTCTTCGCTGAACCGTTTCGGGATGGCGATTGACCTAGACCTGTGCGATGGATGCGGCGACTGTATTCTTGCGTGTAATCTTGAAAATAACGTGCCGCTTGTCCCTGCTTCCGATGCTTCGCGTGGACGCTTTATGCATTGGATAGAGATGCGGGGAAACGTTCCCTTTATGTGCAGTCATTGCGGCAAGGCCCCTTGTGAAAAGGTCTGCCCGACGGGGGCTGCAAATCATACTCCCGACGGACTTTCGGCGATGATGTACAAGCGTTGTACGGGAAGCCGCTACTGCGGCGCGAACTGCCCTGTTCAGGCGCGCAAGTTCAATTTTAACGATGCGCAAAAACTGGGACTTGCACGAAAATTTAACGAAGAAGTTCCCCTGCGCAGCAAGGGAGTCATGGAAAAATGCAGCCTTTGCCTGCACCGCTTGCAGAATGACCGCCTCAAGTTCAAGACGCACCATGCGGTGGCTGGGGTTGCCGAAAAGATGTTGCCTGGAGTTTCTACTGAAAATGTTGCTGAAGAATGGCGCGGTCGCGGTGTGACCACCGCATGCTCGGACGCCTGCAAGAGGCGTGCGATCATCTTTGGCAACTGGCTCGACGAAAAATCTCCGCTGGTTCAGTTGACAAAGGACCGCGTCCTCTATGCGCCCCGTGAGTTGGCGCCCCTTGATCCGTCTATCGTGTTTATGCGGGGGCGCCGCTGATGTTTCGGATTCTGATGGTGATTGGGCTTGCGTTGTTCTTGCCAGGGGCATTCGCCCTGGGGTATTCGATATACGAAGGCCCATCGGCGTGGCTAGTGGATTCGCGTACGTTCTGGGGAACGCCCATCAGCTTGTTCGTGTTCTGGATTGGCCTTGCGCATGCGGGAACGCTTCTTTCGGCGATTTTTTTAGCGCTTGGCATAAAGCTCGATCGCCGTACCGCGATGATAGCGGAACTCTCGACGCTTTCTAGTTTAGCGTTTGCCGCCGTGTTCCCGCTGATGCATTTGGGCATCATCGAAAATTTCTACATGGTCGTGCCGTTTTTGGATGCCCGTCAGAATTTTGCGAATGTCCGTTCGCCTCTGGTGTGGGATTTCTGCTGCATTGCCGTGTATGCGGTCCTTTCGCTGTTGTTCTTTGTCACTCATCTGAAGTCCCGCAATATTCCTGAACTAGAAAAGCTTCGTAAGCCCATGGCGTGGCTGCTTTTTCCGCTGGTGCTTTGGGTGCATACGGTGGTGAGTCTTGATTTTGCGGTCACTTTCGTGCCGGAGTGGCGTGGCGCCTTTTTCCCGGTCTACTTTATTGCGGGGGCGATTTTTTCGGGAATCGCTCTCGTGAATTTGCTCCTTTGCGCCGAGGGTTACCGTGTGCGGCTTCTGGAAAGGCTGCAATTGATTTTTTCGTGGTTCATGTGCGCCGTGTGGGTCTGGGATTTTATGCTCAAGGGGTCGTTCTGTACATCGGCCTTTGTCTTTGCAGGCGTCCTTCCGCAACTGCGCATGGTATCGTTCATTCGCGAAAACAAGTGGGGAAGGGTTGGACTTTCGTTGAGCGTGCTGCTTGGCCTTTTTCTGGAGCGGTTGTTCCTGGTTTCCCCGGAATTCGGTTCTCCGGTATCAGATTGTTTCGGTTACGTAGATCTTGGCTTGGTCGCATTTTCGATGGGCGGATTTATGCTGCTGTTTTTTGGCGTCCGTCGCTACCTGAACCGTGGAATGGAAGGGGATGGATCGTACTTTGGCGAGGTGGACGGCAGCGACATGGCCATGATTGAAGAGACCACTCGCGAAGCGTCTGATCTGTCTCGTGAAAAGAAACGCGGAATCGACTTGTCGTATATCCAGCCGTGGTCTTCTGAGGAATACCACATGTTGCGCTTTCCGCTGCTGATTGGTTTTGCCGTGATGCTTTTGTATGTGGCCTTGATTTGGGACCGGTTGCCGTTTGAGAATGTGGAGCTTACGCTTGCAAACATGGTTCCGCTCCTGTATCCGATCGTGGCTTTAGTGACTTCTTTTGCTTTGTATGCAAAATATTATTTTGTAGAAAATAAAGGCGAAAAGAGTCGCGTTGGATTTGTCGGCGGTGCAATTGTCCTTATTTTGTTGGGGTTCATATTCGGAGCCTTCTGGGCAGGTGGGGCATCAGAGCCATCGGCCCAGAAATGGGATGCTGAGCCGCTTGCCGTAGAAAATCCGGTGGCGCATTACATCCGCGAAATGGGCGGGAGTGGCGCCGCTTACGTGGATAGCGTGGATTTGAGTCATGCCCGTCTTGTGTGGAATGCCCGCTGTGCATCATGCCATGGTGTCGATGGACGGTTTAACGAAAAATTTGTTCGCGAGTATTATCCCGTGCCGCAAAAGTTGAATGTTACGCGGATAGATAGTCTGGGAATCGATTCGCTTTCGCATGTGATATTGAATGGTCGTGTGAATATGAACGCCTATGCGGGGCGCCTGACCCCTGCCGAGGCCCGTGGGCTTGTGCAATATATGCGATACCTAGCGGAGGGGGCAAAATGACACCGCTTGCAAATGCTCTTTCTTGCTTGATAGCCCTCGGCTGTGCCTCTTTTTTGTGGCGAAAGAATTCTTCGCCGTATCGTAATGGCGGCTTGCTTGCCGGCTTTTTGTTGCTTTTTTGCGTGTTCACCTATTTTGCGGGAGAACTGTTTGACCCCCGTACAGTGGCGCCAGTCCTTGAACATTATCCGTTCCGCATGATGGCCCTGTGCCTTTGCCTTTCGACAACGTCGCTTTCATTTTACCGTAGGCGATATTTGGTGCTTGCGCAGGCGCTTTGGTTCTGGGTAGAACTCTTTGGGGCGATATCTCTGTATTACCGTGGATTCGATATCGCGTGGACGCGTATTGCGGCCTTGTTGTGCATGACGTTTTGCAGTACCTTCCTTTCGAAGATTTCGAAGGAAATGGAATTTTGCCTGATTGTGCTGTGGCTTGCCATTTGGGTGTTTTTCTAGTCTCAAATCACTAAGTTCTAAGCTCTATTTTTCTATCTTATTCTCCGTAAAAATTTATCGGAGATATCATGTCCAATTATTGTCCTGTTATCGGTCTTGAAATCCATTGCCAGCTCGCGACTAAAACCAAGATGTTCTGCGGCTGCGAAATCGAAGTGAATACGACCCCGAACAAGCACGTTTGCCCTGTTTGCCTCGGTATGCCGGGTGCCATGCCCGTGCCGAACAAGAAGGCGGTGGAATATGCAATTCGTTTGGGCCTCGCCCTGAACTGCGAAATCGACCTGAACGCGATGTGGACCCGCAAGAACTATTTCTATCCGGACCTGCCGAAGGGCTACCAGATTACCCAGACGGGCGGACTTCCGGTGTACGACCACCCGATTTGCAAGAACGGCTGGCTCGAAATCGTCAAGGAAGACGGCACCAAGAAGCGCGTGGGCATTACCCGTATCCACATGGAAGAAGACGCCGGTAAGCTCATCCACGACATGAGCCCGACCGATTCCCACTTCGACGCGAACCGCTGCGGCACTCCGCTCTGCGAAATCGTGACCGAACCGGATATCCGTAGCCCGGAAGAAGCCGTGCTCGTCTTCAAGAAGATCAAGCAGACGCTGGAATACACCCGCGTTTCCAACGCCAACATGGAAAACGGCAACATGCGCTGCGACGGCAACATTTCTCTCCGCGCAAGCGAAGACGCTCCGTTCGGTATCCGCGCCGAAATCAAGAACCTGAACAGCTTTACGAACCTCGAAAAGGCTCTCTACTGCGAAATGAACCTGCAGGCCTCGACCCTCGATGCCGGCAAGGAAGTGGAACAGTGCACCAAGCGTTACGACCCCAACGCGGACAAGACCATCGTCATCCGCAGCAAGGAAGACGCCCATGACTATAAGTACTTCCCGGAACCGGA
>NZ_CAMVDO010000033.1 GCF_947166265.1 uncultured Fibrobacter sp.
TAAGGCGAATTTAACCTAACTTTAAACAGTCCAACTTCTTGGGTTCACTTCACAGAGGGGGCACCCCGCAACGCCCCGATTTAGCGGGAAATTGCCACTTTGCGGGTGGCCTGTTCGCTGCCAACACGGACGCGGAGGAGGTAGAGCCCAGGTTTCGGGGCATCCAGGGCGACCGTATTGTGGCCGAAGAGCGCCTTGGCACGGTAAGAAGCGGCCACCTTGCCGTCCAAACCCACCAGCTGCACTATATAATTAGCGCCGGCGAGGCCTTCCGTCACGTCAAAACCGACCTGGAGGTTACCCAAAGCCTGTTCGAGCCGCAGATTCTCCACCCTCGAAGCCAAGGCTCGGGCATCCATCGGAGCCACCCGGACCGTAGCGGTAGAACCCGCCGCCTTGAGGAACACCTTCAGGGAATCGTCTGCATACGCTTCGGTCGTCTTGCCGTCCACCGTCACGAATACCTTGAGGCCCATCTCGTTCAGCGCCTTCACGCCCTCGAACTTGAGGTAGCCCACTCGGTCCCCCGTAGCACTCAGCGCCACATTCCATTCGTAGCTAGCCTCACCGGCCTTCCTAATGGACTTCGCGAGGGGCCGTTTTCCATCCAGGAGCGACAAATTCACACGGTCGCCCATGCCAGACGGCGGTTCCGGAAGTTCAGAAGCGACACCCGCCCCAAGGACATTCCACGAATCCCTATGTCCCCTGGAATCCGAAAGGCTGACCTGCAAAGCCCAGTCCTCACGAGAGACGGCTTTCGCCAAAACAGCCTTTTTTTTTAGGCCCTTTTTATTTTTCTCGCCACTGCGGGTGCGTTTCCACGGCGTAAAGTAGGTGCTATCGGCATCCAGAATCAGCAGATCCGTTTCGACCTCGAGCGTCCTCTTCTTATCGGAATAGACCCAGGCGGCCTCGTACGCATCCAGTTCGACATTCCTTTCGTAATCAGATTCTTCGCCTTTCCAGGTCAACACTGAGATCGAATCGTTGTCATTTTCGGCAATATCTTCGTGAGAAATCCTCACCGCCCAGCCGAAGGGGTTCGCCATCATGTTCCAGCCGCTATCAAGTTCCCATTCCAGGGTTTCTCCCGACATGGCGGTATCTGTACGCAGCACGAGCGCGCGGCCTTCCAGGGAGCCATACCAATAGCCACGAAGTGGATCCACTTCGCCACCCTGGTACCGCTGGTATTTCCAGTAATCACCATAAGCGGCAGTTTCTTTCCACGAGTAGAACAGCGGGTCGCTATCCCACACAATCGAATCCAGGTCCACATCCGAAAGCGAAATCATCTGCCAGGATTCCCCAGATGTTGCAAAACGGGTCCGCACCGAAAGCGATGTATCGAAGGGCACCGTATCTTTCTTGTCGAAAAGGCTTGCGTGGACAACGTAGCCTCCCGGAACAAGGGCGTAATGGGTCCAGTACATCTCGGCCGTATCCTTTACCGCGCTTGTCAGCAGGGATTTTTCCAGGACATTTCCCAGCTCATCCATCAGCGAGACCTGCACCTTGGCGCGACGGTCCACGGCGGCACGGTTCACCTTCAGCATAACGCATATTGCATTTCCAGACTGCAACAGTTCATGTTCCACCAGCTTCAGGGAACCCGCCTTATGCGGATCCTTCTGTTCCACGGTATCTTCTTCAACTTCTACAGGCGCTTCCGAGAAAGACGCCTTGAACACGGCATCCCAAAGGAACGATGGCAAGGTATCCCCATCGTGGAGTACCGATCGTTCTTCCCGCATTTCGTCTTCACTGTCTTCGCTATCGGCATAATCCTTAGCAATCAATTCCAAGGACTCTAGCTGATACCCACTATCGGGAACGGCCTTCACCACTAGAATGGAATGGTACATATCGTACGGCAAAAGCATCGTGGAATTTTCGGCAAACGAATGTACGTACTGTTCGCCGTCGTCATGCATTTTTGTCTCGATCAATTCTATGCTGCCGTGTTCAGCCTCCAGACGAGCCAGGGTATAACTGCCATCTTCGACGCACTCCTCCGCGCTTCCCCACCAGGCATACAAATCCCTACCGTCACCCAAACGTTCCAGCAAGGAATCGCTTTCATAAATATCGTACGGGCCGATATAGTCCTTCGCCTTCGCGTCGAATTTCCACCCCAGCACGCAGGCATCCGACGTATAAATCATATCCGGCAATTCAAAACTTCCACCCTCCACAATGTTAAGGGTATCCGCCTTCGAGTATGGTCCATAGAAAATATTCTTACCGCCATTCATCAGGTCAAGCGCCACCTTGAACAGGCGCCCAAATATGGCATACAATCTATATTCAGTCCCAGACGCCGGCCAAATCGAGAACGACGTATCGGATTGATAGAACTGAATGCCCGTCGAATCACGAACAACCTCATCGAACCCTTCGGTTCCTGCATTACCATTAAAATCCAATTTCACCAACGAAAGTTTCGAAAGTCCAAAGCCTTCGTTCGGTTTCATCGAGACATGGAACGTCATCCGATTGTTCGCTACAGGGACAATCATCTGGTGTTCCCCTGTTTCCACTTCCTCGATAAATTCATGTTCCAGTTTAATCGTCTTGTCGAGAGACTCATACGACTGCCACAGCGTCACCTCGCCATAATCATCTTCGACACCGTCAAGGCCCTGACTTACAAGAACGAGCGGGAAGGTGCTGACATACTGACATTCCTTGTCGCCCGACTCCATAGAAGTCCACTGAGCATACACGTTAAACGTGCTATCCACGGGATTTACGACTTTGAGAAGATCCTTGCTCAACCTATTGTCTAAAACACTATAATCTGTCGCCTTATCACTCCAGCCATCAAAGCAGGCCTCGACACGGTAGGGCGTCGGGAACTTAGCCGAATACTCGTTTTCGTACGAATAGGAATAATTCGACCAGTCATCATCAATGAACACGGAAGATTCATCTGTATTTACATCGAAAGCAACCCTATAGGGAATCACATCGAACTCCGGATTCAAATGAACATGATACTTCAGCCCGTTAAGTTCGGGTGCGGCCACAAGAGTTCTCACAAGGCTATCCATGCTCAGGGTATCGCTCTCCGTTTCGAAGCTCCATTTTACGGAACCGGTCCTCTGGATTTTATTCAATTCACTAGACAAAGTCTTAACATTGGCAATATAGGGGTAAGTCCCTGAATACTGAACCGTCTCGTTGCAATTTTTCAGGGCGTCTTCCAGTTCCAGGCCACTGTCATAGCACCATTCTATCTGGTAATCTGCCATTACAGCAGACGCCCAAAAATCGACATTCCATTTTTTCAAAACAAATCCAGGTTCCAGGTCTATCGAATACTTCGACATCAGCAATTCGTCGGCATAGCCGTTCCCCTGAACACTGATCCTAGCGGTATCTCGAATGACACTCTTCCCATCGGCACCGTAACCAAGACGCACCAAAGAAATCGTCGCATTGTCACTTTCATTTGCAAACGTCGCCTTCGGAAGATTCACGTCGGCCGCCTCGCGATAAACGACGTGCAACGTGTCATCATAATAATCTCCCAACAGATGAAATTCAGATAATAATTCCGAGAAGAACACCGCATCAAAGACGTTCGCACTTTTATACGTGCCACACGATTGGGCAACATTCTTATCACAATTGATGTAGGCCGATTCCGCATAGTATTCGATTACATATCTCTCGGGATAGTGCCTTACCGGTGGGACCGGGATTTTTGCACCAAACAAGGGAATACGATCCACCTTGGGCCACATAAAAATCGGATTTTCCAGAACATCTCCCATCGGAATATAGTCCGCATGGGTATCGACTTCAGGATTCTGCATTTCGTACACAACGACAAGCGTACGGTTCAGCCTTGCCACACCCGACCTGTTTCCATAGAGCGTCATGCTTTCCAGATCAACTTCGTTATAGCCGTCCACATTTAAAATTCCGTAATCGACATGCAAGGCCTTCATCTTCTTCACGAACTTAGGATCCAGGAGGTAGTCCTTTTCCGAATAAACGTAGAGGCGATAAAGCATGACGTCTTCCATATTTTGCCCCTGATAACTCGAAATATCGATATACCCTTCCAGCGACTTCAATTCTTTTTCCGTAAGCTTGTCGAAAATATCACCGATTTCAATCACAAACTGAAACGCGGTACGTTCCTCGGCTATTTCCAGGTAGCCGTCATCGCCACTTTCCCAATAGGCGTCGCCATTTGCATACATGTTCATCACGTAGGCAAACAGGCGCGTATTCATATCGTCTTCGTCGAGAACGGCACTCAGCATTATATTTTCGCCATCTTCAGTCTTGTACCTTACGCCAGACCCTTCCACATGCAGTTTTCCATCTGCAGGCAGTTCGTCTGTTCCATCGCTCACCGCATTGCGGAAATTACCGAGAGTGTTCCAATCGCCACGCCCTGTCAAGGAATCGATCGCATCCCTGACATTCACGTCCCTTGTTCCCAAATGGTAGTTCGAACGGATGTCTACCTCTGTCACATTCGCTATCAAGCCTACGATATACCCAAGCATATCACCCGAAGCAAGCAAATCGTCCGAGACAAGCATATCACCTTTAGAGCTAGTGCCAACGATATTCACGGAACTAGATCCCTGCGCCACCGATCCATTGACAAAACCCACCAGCATACCCGCATACCGGCTCCCTGAAGTCGGATCGATACGGACATCGGCATTCACCACCGTTTTGGAAATGTCCAAACCATCCATTCCTAAGGCATACCCAACCAGGGCGCCAGCATAAACGGTTCCGTTTTGCACCGAAACAGCCAGCCTTGAATTTTTGATTGACACTCCAGAAATGGAAAGGTGCCCATACCTCGGCCATGCATGAAGAATAGACGCCGTATAGGTTGGCGGTTGCGAACTCTGTTCTTTGGCCTCAATTTTCACATAGGCGTTGTCGAACTTGAGATTCTGGATAGATGTGATATTGTTTCCGTCAAAGAACGACGCCTTGGAATACCTTAAGCCATCGGCGACATAGCAGAAATTCTTGATGGTATTGCCATTACCATCGACTGTTACAGGAAGAGTGCCCACGTCGAGCGAAAGAGGAAAAAAGTCGTCATAGACGCAGGCCGTGTCCTTACCCGTTACCTGATAGCCACCAAGATCGATATCTGATTCAAACGTGACGCGAATCGACCCCGTATTCGGATCTTCTTCAACAGCACCCAGTTCGCGGGCAAACGCAATCGCAAAATCGTTCCAATTGTCATGGAATCTCGAAGTATCCCTAACCTCTTCGGGGGCAATTTGTTTCACGGAGCATTTAAAAGCATCATCGGTACCAGTGGGCGTTTCACAGCTAAAGCCAATCGGGTTAATCGCAGCGATAGCCCCGCACGTAAGGAACAGGACTAAAAGAACCAAGAGGTTTGCCATTTTTCTCATAAACGCCTCCGACGCCGTTCACAATACAGCGCTTATCGGACAAATAATAATTTATTACAGCGAAAAAAAGAGTTTCACATACAAAAAAGACGGGCGCGGGGCCCGCCTTTTGACGGTTATCACAGGAACATTCCTGCAAGCGCTATTTTTTCAGGATTTTCGCGGAAAGGTCCTGACTTCCAACCTTGATTTTTACAAAGTAAATGCCGGATCTGGGGACGTTTGCGGCAATACGGTTTGTGCCTGCGCTCGCGGTAAAGTTCCCCGACGCAACAGCCCTGCCGTCTACGCCGGCAATCACGTAGTTCGCACTTGCACCGGCCAGATTTTCAGGAGCCTCGAAGCTCAGCTGCAGCGACTGTCCATCTGCAAAGGAACGGAGTCCGCGAATCTTGGATGCCACCACCGCATTCGAAGGCGCCACGCGAACTTCTACCTGACTTACCGATTTTGCAAGCGGTACGTTCACCGAGGTTCCGTCCTCGACTTCTACGGTTTCACCTTCGGAAGTTACAAACAACTTAAGATTCCGTTTCTTGAGTTCGGTGATGCCTTCAAACGAAAGTGAACCTTCGCGAGCACTGTTGGCGGACACATCCAGAATCCAGCGATACTCACCGGAAACCGCCTTGATGCTCTTCGCAAGCTTTGCGCCCCTGCTGCCATCGTCATTCACTTCGCGGATAGAAAGCGACACGCGGTCGCCCATGCCCGCAGGCGGTTCTTCGAGAGATTCCTCCGAGCCCGCACCAATCACGTTCCACGAATCCTTCTTGCCAAACTCGTCGGACAATGCGACATTCAGGTTCCATGTACCCGGAACGTCCGCAGACGCTTTCCGGAGGGATTTCTTTTCATCGACGCCTTCGATTTTCCTTATATCAAATACCGGAGCGGCAGGCATTTTCCAAGTCGTCGGCTGAGAAACCTTCGCCCATACGGCTTCGTAGGGGCCAACAACCGTGGGAACTTCGTACTCCGACAAGGCTGAATTCCAGCGCCAGAACGTCACCTTGCTTCCGTTATCGGTGGCACCCTTGCTCAGGTCTACATACCAGCCGTACGGATTTGCCACCAGGTTCCAGCCACTATAGAGGCTGTCCAGGATCCACACGATTTCAGAATCGGCCACAACAGGAGCCTCGCGTAACACCAGGGGCATTCCGGTCGTCGTTCCGTACCAGAAACCACGCGTCGCATCGGAATCTTCATCGACAATGGAACGGTACTGCCAGTAATCCCCGACCGGGTTCCGTTCGTCCCACCAGTAGAAGGTCGCATCCCCTGCCTTGGCACTGTTCCTATCGAAAGCAGAAAGCGAAATCATCTGCCAGCTTCCGGGAGCGGCCACCATCTTGGATGCCACTTCGAAAGCCCCTTCGAACTTGGCATTTTCCACCTTGTCGCCCACCGTCAGGGAAACCTTGAACTCGCCCATCGGCGCAGGCGCCATTTGCCACTTGCCGCCACGGACAATCGATTCATCCAAAACCGTATCGACCACGACACCGTCTTTACCCTTCACGACGACACGCACCGGAGTCGATGCATCCACATTTTCTGCGGTAAAGGCCAAGAGGATCGCATTTCCCGACTGTTCAATTTTGGCATCCGCAATTCTGATTTCACCGCGGACGCTGCTAGAACTTTCTACCACCGGGGCACTCGAACTCGAGACAACCTCGTCGCTAGAGGACACCGGCATTTCTGCACTGCTCGAAGACACCTGAATTTCGGAGCTGGAGGAACTCAAGACAATCTCCGAACTCGAGGACACAGGAATCAGTTCGTAGCGCGCCTTGATCTTGATATTCTCGGTCACCACGTCATAGTGGCGGTCCCATTCCACGAACACGTAACCTTCGCGTTCGGGACTTGCAGGGGCCACAGCGGCATCGCCGTATTCCACCCAAACCGTATCCCCGATCTGGGTTTCATCGTCATCGACAAAGACAACCGCATACACGTTCTTCACCGAATCGTAGACGGCCGTATAGACGGCATCGCCGGTCACACGGGCAACGGCAGGAGTCCATCCCTTGAACACGTACCGATAAGCAGGGGTACGCTCCCTCGTAAGGCCCACCGGTTCATCGACAATGCCGTCGTACGCGACAGAATCGCTCCAGACCATTTCGCCATTGTAATCGTTGAACACGATCCGATAACGGTTGGCCACATACACCGCATTGATTTCAAGATCCTTTTTCACGGCCGTATAAGAGGAATCGTCCCAGCCGATAAAGGTATAACCCGTGCGTTCGGGGGCGGTAGGCGGTTCTGCCTCGGCAAGGTATTCCACCGTATTTTCGTCAAGGAGCGTCTTGTCGTAATCCAGGAACTGCACATTGTAGCTGTTGATGGAATAGATGGCCGACACCGTCAAGTCAGACGTCACCTTGTTGAATTTCTTGTTCCACTTTCCGCTAAAGGTATAGCCCTCGAATTCAGGCATGTCCTCCAGGGCGGGCGCCGTCGCAGCCTCCCCTTCGGCAACGGTTTCCTGCTTGATTGTCACGCTATCGCGATCAGCGATAAAGGTCACCACGAACGAACCTGCCTCGGGTACAACCGGCGGATTCTTTTCATCCGCGAAAATAGGCAGGCCGCCATTCTTGCCGGAAACGTATGTCCAGGCATACTGCGCCTCGGCTTCTTCGCCAAGCCCGTAGGCCTTGTTCATAAAGCCCGCGAAAGAAGACTTTTTCATGGAATCCGTCACGACAATTCCATTACGATGAACTTCCGTATAATTCTTTTTCTTGCCGTTACGCACCACATAAAAGATACTATCGCTTGTACGCCAGTTTTCTACGGTAGCCGGTGCATTAAAGATTCCAAATGCATCGAGCGACAGGTCCTTTTCGCCATAGTGATAATTCGAAATCAGCTCGAAACCCTTGTTCAACAGGGCAGAACCCCATATATATCCCACCTGCTTTTGTTCGATGGATTCATCGACTAAGATATTGCCATTCGTCATGGTATTCTTCAATTGGAGCATTTTCAGGCTCGTGTAGACCGATCCCAAAAGTCCACCGACGATAAGCGAATCCCCCTCATAGGCGCCTTCTACCAGGATATTCCCTTTAACGCCCACCTTATTCATCTCCGCGACTTCGTTGCAGAGGCCGCATATTCCGCCGATTTTGGCGGTCTGCTTTATGGTCGTTGTCGCCGTCGCCGAAACGGGAGTGTAATGAATCACGTCTTCGGTATTTACAACCACA
The DNA here is from genome assembly GCF_947166265.1 of uncultured Fibrobacter sp. Lineage (NCBI taxonomy): Bacteria > Pseudomonadati > Fibrobacterota > Fibrobacteria > Fibrobacterales > Fibrobacteraceae > Fibrobacter > uncultured Fibrobacter sp. The sequence goes on from NZ_CAMVDO010000033.1 coordinate 8,645, forward strand.
TTTTCAAAGTGCAGCGACTTTCCGCCTTCCGCCTGCGGGAAAGCTCCGACAATGCCTCCGACAAACACGTTATTCAGGCTATCTTCGACCGTAATGGACCCCGTATAATAGAGTCCCGTCAAAAGATGGGTATCCGAAACGGCCACCCTCACAAAGCCCATCATTCCGCCCACGAACAAGCTGTCGCGATCGCTTGCGCCGTTGCTCATCCTGTTCTTGTCGACAGAGGTCTTGACCCTTGCAGAAATCACGACTGACGAAGTGTCGTTGACAAGCCCGAGCGTGTCATCTTGCGCAAGGCATGCGTCGCCCGCAATTCCGCCCAAATAAGTTTGGCTATGGACGCCCTTGACTTCTGCTGCCGACGCCGCTACGGAAATGGAACCCGACGTCTTGGACCCCAGAATGCTCACAAAATCAGAGCCCACCTTGCTTCCGCTCCGGCAGGAACTTCCATAGCCCAAAATTCCGCCCGCATAGTAACGGAAATTTTTAGCTTCCTTGAGCGAATCCTGGACATTCACATTCGCCCCACTATTCACAATTTTCACGGACATTCCCGAAAGGAGCGAATCCAGGCCGATAAGGCCACCTACCGCAATCACGTCGGGAGACGCGGCATCGTAGATTTCACCATCGAAACGGCTGTTCGAAACCGTAAAGTCGCCAACCTTAGAGACATTGTTTTCGCTATACACCACCATGGCACCGAACAGGCCGCCCATGGCCGAGCCGCCCGAAATTCTGGTCGGTACGGTTTCATCGGTCTTATACTTTGAATACACCTGTACGTTCTCGATCGATTCCCCTGTCGTGCTGAAAAGCCCCGCAATGCCACCCAGGGCAGACTTGTGCCCTACACCATAGTCATGGACTTCCACCTTGACCGAATCGTCGAGGAATGACGGATCGTCGTTTTCGAAACGGTAGTCGACACCCACGATACCGCCCAGGAACACCTGGTAGTCCGAAACAGACCCGATCACCTTGGAACCCGCGTACCCCTTGGTGATGGAGACCTTGTTCGACACATTGATATCGTCATCGCCAGAAATATTCTTGATGGTCGAGCTCTTGACAAAACCGATCAGGCCGCCTGCAACGGGAGCCTGGATAGAATCATTCGCGATGACAATCCCATCGACTGTGGAAAGTTCAAGGACACCCACCAGGGCACCCACAGGGTAATAGTCGGCGCCATTGTGACTTTTGCCATCAATGTAGATGCGAACGCCATTCAGCTTGAAATTGTCCACCGTATTTTCGCGAATCGATTCGAAAAGGCCTACCGGAGAGGTCATCGAATTTGCCGCGTAACAAAGATGCTTGACCGTAAAGCCGTTCCCATGAATCGCAGAATTCGGCATCGACGGAAGCGGAACATGGTTTACTTCGCACGTTCCCACCTCTGTCGTATCGTTAAACTCGCCCAGGTCGATATCCGAGCCGAGCGTAAGCGGCATTCCCTCGTCACCCTCGATCCAGGCGGAGTTCAACATTTCGTAAAGGTTTTCGGGCGTATCCGGTTTTGCAGCAAGGCAGTTTCCCGATTGGCTGAATCTCGCCATCGGCCCCATCCCCAAATAAGTTCCGATATACCCCATTCCGTTGCTCGAATAGCTAATCCGGTCGTATACAAGCGTCCAGTTAGCGTTGGTGCAGGGGTAATCCCCCTGGCTCAGGACAACGGTTGTCATCGAGGCAGGGCCAATTCCCCCGGTCCTTATGGAAACTAAGTTGTAATAAGCGGATCCATTTACGGCAAAAGCCATGCTGCTACAGAACAGCACGGCAAACCACAAAAAGCCAATTTTTGCCTTCATATAACCCTCTGGAACTTACTCTAATATAAAAATACCCTAAAAAAACACAAAAAGCACCCCCTCCAGCCAAAAAAACGTTGTATTTGTGACGCAGAACATACTTGAAGTAGACAGTGGTTTGTGGTTAGTGGTTAGGGCATCGGCGGTCATCCTCGACCGAGTGCAACGAGGGAGGGGATCCAATGAAGAATTAAAAACGAAAAGAAAGGACCCTGAGCCCAAGCCTGTGCTGAGTTTGTCGAAGCAAAGGGACGAAGCAAAGGGCAGCGAGGGAGGAGGAGCAAGGTCCCTGAGCTCGGTTGGTGAGCCTGCCGAACCATGCCGAAGGGCCGACGCCCACAGAATCAAAAAAAAATAACATATTGTCAGTCAACGAGTTAGAGGCGCCCATCGAAGGTGATTTTTTACACTTTTTCTTGTAAACAGGCCTTTACGAAACAAGGCAAAGATACTACATTATTCTTACAGACAATTTTCAAGGAGACATTATGTTTAAGAAAGTCGCCCTCGCTGCAGCCATCGCCGCTACAGCCTCGTTTGCAACCTACAACTACTTCCCGGTTCTCGACAACCACAAGGGACAGGTCACTATCGGTGAAGCAGACGTGTTCCAGGACAAGTCTACCGTCGGAATCCTCTACGTCAAGGGTCGCTATACCGTCATTCCCAACTTGGAACTGGGTCTGGATATTCCTTTTGTCGTCGTGAACTACTGGGACGGCGACGACACCGAACACACCGGTCTTGACAACATTACCCTCATGGGCCGCTACCAGTTCATGCCCACCATGAACGCCTTCTTGGATTTCGCCCTCCCCACCTGCAACGACGACATCTGTGGTGACGACGACCACTTCACTTTCCACTTCGGTGCCCAATACTCCCAGAAGTTCGGCATGATCGACTTTGGCTCTGAACTCGGCCTCGCCCTCGAAACCAAGGGCAAGGACAAGGCCACTCCGCCCTGGACCCTGAACCTCGGCCTCGAAGGCGACTTCTTAGTAAGCCAGATGTTCGTTCCGTACGTCGGACTTGACCTCGGCATGCTGCTCGGCAAGTACACCTACGACGGTGAAGACGGCGACAAGAGCTATACCGGCAAGTTCGGCATCGCACCGTTCCTCGGCGCAAACATCAACTTCAACCAGATGTTCACCCTGGGCCTTGGCCTCAACTTCCTTGTCGGCGGAAAGGATTACCTGGTCGTGAAGACGGGTCGCGACGAAGTCAAGACCACCTTCGATATTCACCTCGACATCAACTTCTAATTCCAGCGGAAGTTTTATTCGCGACTGCCCCAGCTACTGGCCGGGGCATTTTTTACTAAATTTGGCAAAAAAATAATCCAATAAGGAGTTTGGAATGTTCAAGAAAATCGCACTCGCAGCGGCCCTCGTTACAAGCGCCGCATTCGCCACCTGGGACTACTATCCCGTTCTCGAAGCAGGCAAGGGTTCTGCCGAAGCCGGCATGTACTACGACTGGGACCACGACTGGTCTCAGGCAGGCCTTACCATCGGTGCCCGCTACAGCATTATCCAGAACCTTGAACTTTCTCTGCAGGGCTGGGGTTACCAGTTCTGGAAAGAAACGGATTGCAAGGGTTGTGAAAATGGTGGCGACGGTCTGCGCGACCTGACCATTGGCGGACGCTACCAGTTCGACCCCATGGTAAACGCATTTGTCGACGTCAACCTGCCTATCGGTGGCGACGAAGTCACGAATGACGAAATCTCCCTCTATTTCGGTGCCCAGTTCAGCATGCCCGTCACTACCGTTCCGGGCCTCAAATTCGGTACCGAAGGTGCCTTCGACTGGGGCTTTGAACACGACAACAACGAACGCGGCCTCGACATGCACCTGGCAGGCGAAATCGGCTACACCGTTCCGAACGTGGGCGTGACCCCGTTTGCAGGCCTCAAGCTCAAGTACCGTCTCACCGAAAGTGAAACCGAAGGTGACGACGGCAAGGAATACGGCGCCAACGATGACGGCGACAAGCACATCTCCATCTGGATCGGTGCCGATTACTTCGTTATCCCGAATCAGCTGGACCTGAAGGCAAAGCTGATCGTGCGTAGCGGCAAGCAGTCCCTCGGCGGCGACGCCAGCGGTCTGTATGTCAGCGCCGAATACTTCTTCTAAGAGGAGTCAGGTCGCCTTGCATAGCAAGGCTTTGAGGTCGCGCTGAGCGCTCTGAGCATTGAGCAGAGAGTTCTCCGATGAGACCGCGAATGTTTAAACAAGAAAGGCGTGCCGAGAGGCACGCTTTTTTTTATTTCCTCAAAGGGACTTTGTCCCGCGCTCACACCTCAAAGGCGCATTGCGCCAACCTATTTGATATCGTATTCCGGCACGGGCAGGCTTTCGCCGGCCTTCATGGCCTTGTCGAGGGCAGCGGACTTCGTAGGATCAAGCCACCAGTAAACGGGGATGGCATCTTCGCGGTTGAAGCGGTCGAATACCTTCTCCGGCGTACCGTAGCGGTTCCAGTAGAGAATGCGGTGATGATCGCACTGCCACATAAGTACGTAAGGTACGATTTCGGCGAGGCGGTTATCGAGTGCCTTCAGGATTTCGTTGCGCTTCGCGAGATCGAATTCAGTCTTCTGCAAGTTGATGAGGCTATCCACCACCTTGTCTTGCACGCCAGCGAGGTTGTTCGTTCCCTTCTGAAGGGCTGTCGTAGAAATCCAGCTGGCTTCCGGATCGCGGAGGCGGCCTGCGCCCCAGTTCACCCAGTACAAATCAAAGTCGGCATCGTCCAGGCGCTTGCGAAGCGTACTCTGCGACATCTGTTCGATAGTCGCCACGACGCCCACCTTCTTCAAGTCTTCCTGGAACAGCGTGAGGTGGCGCAAGTCTTCTTGGCTCGTGATAAAGTTGATGGCGAACGGCTTGCCGTCTTTTTCAAGCACGCCCTGAGCATTCACCTTATAACCCGCTTCCGCAAAGAGGGCGCGAGCGCTATCCGGATTGAACTTGTAGAGAGGCGCCGTCGGATTCTGGTTACCTTCCCACAGGTCAGGGTAATAGCTGTTGAGCAAGAAGTACTGGTTGTACATGTACTTTTCGTTCATCGCTTCGCGGTTCAGGAGCATGTTGAGGGCGCGGCGAACGCGGACATCCTGGAACTGCGGCTTGCGCAAGTTGATAGCCATGCCCTGGAAACCGATCGGTTCCTTGTTGAAGATACGCTGCTTGACCGCCCAGCCTTTTTGAATGGCGTCAAAGTCCGTCTGTTTCATCCAGATGCTGCTGGTGTAAATCGCGTAGGCGTTGATGTCCTGCTTCTTGAACGCTTCAAGCGCCTTCGTCTGATCGTTCATGAAACGGTAGCGGATTTTTTCGAAGTTGTACTTGCCGCGGTTCCAGTTCTTCTTGAAGCCCCACCAGTCAGCACGGCGCTGCAGTTCCACGTAGCGGTCTTCGCGGAAGGTCTTGATCTTGTACGGACCAGATACCACCGGGAACTCGTAGCGGATCTGGTTAAAGTCCTTGCCGGCCCAGGCGTGCTTCGGGAAGGCAAGCATACCCGCTGCTTCCCAGAAGTTACCCCAGTGCGATTCCTTGGCTGTCATCTTCACCGTGAGGCTGTCGACGACTTCGGGGCGGTCAAAGCGACTGAGGCCCACCTTGAAAATCGGCGTAAGGTTTTTCTCGTCCATAATGACGTCGTAGTAGAACTGCACATCTTCAGCAGTCACCGGCTTGCCGTCGCTCCACTTGGCCCGCGGATCCACATGGAAGGTGAACGTCTTGCCATCTTCGGACACGCTCCAGCTGTCGGCGAGGATTCCCACTTCGCGGTCTTCGGTGCTATGCAGGCTCACGAGCGGTTCAAACATCATGCCCATGAGTTCAGCCGAGAAACTGTTGTAGTCTTCCCACATGTTAAAGGATTTGGGCATCGCAGAACCCCACAAGGTGATCGCACCGCAGGGGCGAGCATCCTTCGAGGCAATCGGGTCGAACTCGCCCGTGGCCGTAGAATCAAACGGCAGTTCGGGGCAGTTCAGTTCGGCGTTCTTACCAGCAGACTTGGCATCCTTAGACGCCCCCTTGCCGGACTCGTTGCAGGCCGTAAGGGAAAGCGTAGACATCATCAAAGCCGCAGACACAAATGCGGCACTATAAAATTTTTTCATATTTTCGATCTTCATTAAGGCGTTTTACTCATCCACAAAATAGTTTTTTCAAACGAATTTTATGACAACTTATGAGAATAAACACCCGATTCCATCACAAAATCTTGCGGAGGCCATCCACGTTGCGCAACTTGATGGCGCCGCGCCTGATTTCGACGAGTCCCTTGTCTGCAAATTCACGGAGCATACGGGCCACCACCTCGCGGGCGGAATTCACGTCGCGAGCAATTTCCTCTTGCGTTTTGCGGATTTCGTCGGAGCCGCCCCTTTCAAAATGCGACACCAAATAAGAAGCAAGCCGCTGGTCAAAGCGCTTGAACAGCATCAGCTGAATGGCACGAACCGCCTGCGAAAAACGCTCCGTTTCACATTCAAAGACAAAGGCGCGCACATGCACGTTGGATTCCATCAGACGCGCACAGACCATCGCAGGGACCACTAGCAGGGACGTATCCTTTTCGGCCACTACCGCCGTGTCAAAAGTCAGCTGACGAATCACGCACGACGCCGTCGACACACAGACTTCATCTTTGCGGGCATGGTACAGCGAAACCTCGCGGCCTTCGTCCGAGGTCATGCTCACGCGAATTTCGCCTTCGAGAATAAAGACGATTCCGAGACATTCGGAAGTGTTGCTGCTCACGAGCTGTCCCTTTCCGAAATTCTTGACAACGGCACGTTCCAACACAATCGCCTGTTCTTCGGACGAAAGCATCGACCAGAACGGGAGTCTGGGAACAATCAAACGAATCGGAGCAGCCTTCATAAAAAAACGCCTCTTTTGTAATATACAAAAAAGGCGCCCAAGGAGTATATGTATTAGCCAATCATTTCTACAATCTGAGCCTTCGGGCGAACGCCGATTGCAGAATTCGTCACCTTGCCGTCCTTTACGACCACAAGCGTCGGGATGCTCATGACATTGAACGAGGCGGCCAATTCGCCTTCATCGTCCACGTTCACCTTGCAGACCTTGATCTTGTCGCCGTATTCCTCAGCTATCTCCGAGATCACGGGCGAAAGCATCCGGCAAGGGCCGCACCAAGGAGCCCAGAAATCGATCAGGACCGGCTTGTCGGAGTGGAGCACTTCTTGTTCAAAGTTGTTTTTGGTGATATTCATTTCAGACATGTTTTACCTCTCTTTTTTCTTGTTTACAGGTATATTTTAGATTTTGAGAGGATAAAAGTCTGTGACTAAGTCACACTAGGGAAAGGGGGGTGTCAAAAACACAAGTCATTTTAAGGCGTTTTTTCAAAAATACAGGCTGTTTTTGGGCGTTTTTGTCAAAAGTACGGAAAAAAAACTGTAGGGAGTTGCTTTCGTCCAAGTTTTTATTTATATTAACTCTTGAGTAAATAACTTTAAAGTAAATAACTCTGGAGTAAACAACATGTTTGTCGGCCGAAAAAAGGAACTCAAGCTACTCGAAGATCTATACAATTCGAAAAAATTCGAAATGCTCATCATGCACGGCCGCAGACGCGTCGGCAAGAGTTTTCTTTTGGCTCAGTTTGCAGCTCTTCACGAAAAGGATACCGTTTTCTTTACAGCCGACAAAGGTAGCGAAAGTGATAACGTTCACAATTTTTGTACAGAGCTCAAACGAGTCTTGAACACAGGAGACTTTCTTAACGCGCTCAATACATGGCAAGATGTTTACTCGTTTATCGACGGATTCTCGTTTTCAAAACGAATTAACATCATCATTGACGAATTCACCTATCTATACAATTCGAACCCCGCATACGATTCCGGGCTGCAAAACGCCATAGACCGCATTCTGAAAAAAAAGAACATTTTTTTGATATTGTGCGGTTCCGAAGTTTCTGTTATTGAAGATTTGTTCGACAATTCAACAAAGCCGTTGTACGGCCGCAAAACAGCAGATTTAAAATTACAGCCATTCACTTACAAAGAAGCAAGGGAGTTTTTCCCGAAATACAGTAACGAGGAAGTTCTTACAGTCTATTCTATTCTTGGAGGCATTCCCCTATACCTGTCACTTTTTGACGATTCGATTTCCATCCGCGAAAACATCATCAAGACATGCCTTTCCACGACGGGTTACCTATACAACGAAATTGATACGTTGCTCCGTATGGAGCTCAAAGAAACACTCTTTTACAAGAACATCCTTCTCGCGATCAATTCGGGCGCATCTACACTAAATGACATAAAGACTAAAGTCGATGGGGACAGCGCTAAAATAGCGAAATACTTGAAAGTCCTTGAAAACTTAGGATTTATCAAAACTGAAATTCCTGTTGGTGAAAAAAGCAAAACGCGCAATACGCTCTATTCAATTGAGGAAAACTATTTTGCCTTTTATTTCAGGTTCATATACAAACATTTAAATATGCTGAACGGATTGATCGCACCTGAAATTTACTACGATCGGGAATTCACCATTGAAAACATAAACGGTTATATAGGTCATCGTTTTGAAAGAGTGTGTTCTCAGTACATCAAAGAAAAATCCTACAACGGCGAGTTACCATTTTTTGCTGAAGAAATAGGCCGCTGGTGGGGAAACAATCCCGTTGAAAAAAGGCAAGAAGAAATCGACATTGTTGTTCAAGACCAAAATAATGCAATTATTTGCGAATGCAAATACACAGAAAAACCTTTTGACGAAAGTGAACTTTTAAATTTGCAGGCAAGCGCACCATGCATCAAACGCGATAACCTATATTTCTGGATTTTCTCACGCAAAGGCATCACGTCTGGAGTTAAAAAGAAAATCAAGAATCAGGATAACTTCAAGGTTACCACGATTAAAGAATTGTTCGATTAGACACACTTCTCTATCACACGGTAAATTTTATTTCCACACGACATTCCTGTCGTAGGTGCCGTTGCGCAATTGGACATGCAGGTGTTCGTTCGCCTTTCCGATATCTTCATGCAACACAATAAAGCGGCTACCGAGCTCCTCGCGAACTGCCTGCACAAGCCTTTCGCGGTCTACCCTGTCGCCCATATCCTTGATGCGGAAGTCGAGCGCCGCCCCCACATAATGCGCAGACCTTTCAGCATGACCCTCGTAATCGTTCGCACTCGTAATGAGCGGCATAAATTCATCGTCGTTCATGGCGGTGTGATAAACACTTGCAACAACCGAAATCACGCTATCCATTTCAGGACGGAGCATATTGAAACTCACACCGGGCTTGTGCCGCGTCATCGAAAGCATCTGCTCGTGATAATCGCATTGGACATCATCCCGAAATTGAACCACATGCTCCCTAACGGTATTTTGGGTATACGCGATTTCCTTCTTAACCTCTTTCACCCCATCACTCGCGCCACCTACAATAAAAACCACCAGGCAGATTCCGCCAATAACCAGGAGCACCGGCAAAAGCGCTATAAGAATCTTGATGGCAATAGCGGCCAAGACGATAACGATCGCCGCGACAACGAGAAAACCCAAAACCGATGCCATACAAGTCTCCTGTATAAAGCGAAGTAGAGGTCATTCAGCTCCACTCTATTTATATCGCTTATTTAGGAGGATTTGTAAAAAAGCCTGTTTATTGAACAAAGAATCATCCACAGCCTACGGTCAAATCCGCCGTTCTGTTTCCATTATTTATGTATTTTCATCAATCAATAATAAAAGTTTACTTTACAATCTCAAAATTTTATCTATTTTTAAATATATGAACAATGTTTCCACAATTAGTGTATTTATGTACTTTGATTACCGGGATTATATCCGGGCCGTCGTGGAGGCATTGCAATCCAGAGGGCAGTCCATCCGTTCCATCCAAGAAAGCGCCGGAGTCTCGGGTTCCGCCTTTTTCAACCGCATTCTGGACGGATCCCGCCCGCTTTCCACTACAAATGCAAAGACTCTCGCCAAGGCTTGGGGCCTTTCCGACGAAGAATCCGAATACTTTCTGACGCTAGTCCGCTTCGGCAACGAAAAAAACGTGGACGAACGCGAAAATCTGCTCAAGAAACTTCTCGCCGTACGCGCGAGCAAGCAGGAATACGAGCTCCAGGATTCCGCCCTCAAGTTCTTTTCGAAGTGGTACTACCCCGTTTTGCGCGACTTGTTGCCGCTCCTCCCCGCAAACACCCCCGCCGAGAAAATCGGCCGGATGTTCACGCCAGCGCTCCGCGCCCCGCAAGTGCAAAGCGGAATCAAGTACCTCATGGAAGCCGGATTCGTCACTTTCAACGACAACGGAACTTATCGCATCGAGCAGCCGATTATCTCGACGCCGCCGCGCGTACGCTCCACCATTCTGCGCAAATACCATTTGAAGAATCTCGAAGTCAATAGCGAAGTTTACGACCTGTTCTCGAGCGACGACCGTAGCATCACCAGTGTAACCTGCAGCCTTTCCAAGGAAAGCTTCGAAAAGGTTCGCGAAGAAATCGCCAAGCTTCGCGAAAAAATTTTGGCCATGTCCCGCGAAGAAAAGAACCCTGACCGCATCTGTCATGTCGGATTCCAGCTCGTGAACCGCGCCAAGGTGAAGGAGGGCAAATAATGAAGGTTATTCACGCCCTTTCGCTTTTCGCGGCCAGCCTCGGCGTCGCATTCACTGCCTGCAGCACAAATGAAAATTCTGTCGCAAACGGTACAGGCAGCAACGCCGGCGAAACCGAAATTGCTGGCATCGTTACAGCCACCAATCACGGAATGCCCCTCAAAAACGCCGTCGCCCGCGTATGGATTCTAAACGAGGATTCCATGCTCGTCGCCTACGAAGACTCCCTTGACGACAACGGCATTCTCAAGATCAACTCCGTCGCCCTGAGCGAAAAGAAAGCACCCGTCCAGTTACTCGAAATGCGCTCCGGAGATTCGCTCTCTATTATGCGCTGGGTCGATCTGGAACGCAGTCCGGAGCAGAATCTCGCCATCGCCCAAAGCGAAAGTCTGAAAGGCTTTATCACCAACAACGGCACGGCCGTCGAGAACGCAACCGTAAGCATTCTAGACCAAACCGTTACCACGGACGCACAAGGATACTTTGAATTCAGCGGTTTGCCCGCTGGCGTGCACTACGCCTTCGTCGAAGGCTATTTTGGCAAATTCTCTTACCAGATGGAAACCGGCCTAAGCGAAGGCGCCACGACAAATCACATCAACATCGCCGACAGCATTTTCACCGTTGTCGAAGACTTTGAAAATTGGAAACACAGGCAGACCTTTATCGGCAAGAGCTTCGGACAAGGTTGGTGGTTTATTTGCACCGACTCCCTACAAGGCGGGAACAGCCGCGTCGTCGAAGGCATCGACAGCGACAAGATTCTCGTTACCGGCGACAGCGCCAAGAGCGGCAGCAGTCTGCACCTGATTTTCAATATCGATCAGGAAACAGAAGGCCATTACGGCGTCGCAGGATTCTCCATCGGCGACGACTTTGACGAAGACGAAATGTTCGCTTTCTACGACTTACGCAGCGCCACCGCCATTTCGTTCGACGCCAAGGGCAGCGGAAAGATTTCGTTGCAAATTACCAAGCGCGGCAACGACGGCAAGCGAGACTTCCACCAGACCGCCTTCGTGACGCTCGACGACGAATGGGAACATTTCACTTTTACCGCCGACGATTTCGACACGGAACTTATCGCCGTCAACACCATCAACATCTTGGTGACCGAGGACGCAGAGATTTTCTTGGACAACATTCGCTTTGACGGCATTTCGCCGAGCATGTGGCCAAGCCTCGGAATGCGATTCTAGAATTTTCACATATAGGAGTGTGCTTTATGAAAAGAACAAAAATGGCTATTGCAGCCTTGTGCGCTCTCGCTTTTGCAAGCAGCGCGTTCGCCACCATTCAACCCACGCGCGTTGGTCCCGTTAGCCAATACGGCGCTTTGCAAAGCGGCAAGAACTCCGCTGGCGAAGGCCGCATTTACGGCAGCGTGCAAGGCGTCAAGGACGGCGCCGAAGTCCAGGTTCGTGGAATGAGCCTCACTTGGAGTCAGTACTGGCCGTACGGCAGCAGCTTTTACGGGAGTTCCTTTATCGACACTTTGGTCGGCTCCTGGAACGTTGAACTCGTCCGCTCTGCCATGGGCGTCGTGCCGCCTTGGGGACACGGAAGCTACATGACCCGCCCCGAATATTTCGAATCGCAAATGGACACCGTGGTTCAAGCCGCTATTCAAAACGATGTTTACGTCTTGATCGACTGGCACAGCGAAGGCGGTTACTACAACTGCATCCATAAGGGAACAAAGCCTAAGTACGAATTTAACGACAACAAGACCTGCTTTACCGCAAACGATGCCGCCGCCTTCTTCGGGCGCATGGCCGAACGCTACGGCAAGTATCCGCATGTCATTTTCGAAATCTACAACGAACCCGTGAGTGAATCCTGGGCAGACCTGAAAGCCTACGCCGACACGGTCATCAGCGCGATTCGCAAACATTCGAAAAACCTGGTAATCGTCGGAACCCCGATGTGGTCTTCTATGGCAGGCGATGCCGTAGCCGCCCCCGTACAAGACGATAACGTCGCCTACACTTACCATTTCTACGCCAACCTGCATCAGACTTCTAGCCACTTGTCCAGTTCCAACAAGGCGATGGAAGCCGGCCTTAGCGTATTCGTAACGGAATGGGGCGGCATCGATGAAATCTTCACCAAGGAAGCCCACAAGACCGAACTTGAAAAATTCCTCGCATGGACCAACGAGAAGAAAATTTCTTGTGCCAAGTGGGATGTCGAAAAGCCCTTCCTCGAAAACAACGATGTCGACAACTACATCAAAGAAAACATTTTGCCCGCAAAGACCACCTACCAGAAAAATCTGAACTGGGAAACCGAAATCAACGACAAGTTGCCCAACTTGATTACATACGGTGCAGGCACCGAAATTCCGGGCAAGTGGAGCAGCACCAGCGACATCGATGACTACGGCGACGAACAGGGCGACAAGGGAAATTCCACCTTCACCGACAACTCTACCGAAACCACCGTGAAAATGGACAACCTGAAGCTTGACACCGTCGGTACCGGTTTCGATTACGCTCCGTACATTCGCGCAGAATACGCGTTCGACGGCGCACCCGATTTGTCCAAGTGCAAAATGGTAAGTTACCGCTACAAGGGAGCGAACCACCAATTTATCCTCTACTACGACTGGAACGCCAGCATCGATGTCTTTGGCGAAGGCGCCTGGGACTACCCCTTTGTCGAAATGCCGTACGCACCCGAATGGGAAACGGTCTACGTGGATTTAGGCTGGATGATGAGCAACGGCTGGCAGGCAGCACTCCCGCTAACCCCGGTTCTTTCGGCAGCGACCGCGTTCCGCTTTAATGTAACAAACGATTTTTTCGACACCTCGCTTTGGGTCGAAAATATCAAGTGCATCGAAAGCGTTGAAGGCTATACACCTGTAAAAATTCCCACAAACACAGACGCCGTCCAAACGCAGATTGCAAAGGCGAATTACCGCATAAACACCAACGGATTAAACATTGTCGCCACCGGCATCAAGAACGGCACGCATTACTCGCTTTCGAACATCCTCGGACAGACGCTGCGTTCCGGCACCGCAAACGCAAGCAGCATTAAGCTGAGCGCACCGCAGGCAGGCCGCTACATTCTCCGCATCGGCAATTCCATCCACCCGATTTCAATCAAGTAAGCGAAAGCCTTTCCCCGATACAAAAGGGAGCAAGAGCAAAAGCGCCTCGGCATTCCGCCGAGGCATCTTTATTTGGTTAATCGATAATTTGAATTCCTTCGAATACGATTTCGTCTATTTCTAGACGGGTACCGTTATAGATGAAGATGCTGAATATGCCGATTTCGTTTGAGATTTCACCCCACGAGACTTGATAATTCTCACTGTCCAACACTTCTTTTCCAGGGTGTAAGACCAGGTCGGTCCATTCACCGTTCGCCGACACCATCCACAGAGCCTTGTTATAGTTGTTATTCTCGATTTGACGGTAATGTTCCAGCGCGATAGCGAAATCGCAGTCACCGCGGACTTTCAAGCGAACGGCAGAAAGCGCACTCAAATCGTAGTAACCGGAATCAAGCCCAAGATGCGTCCCGAGCATGACATAGCCCGTATCTTGAATGGCATACTTTAACGAGAGATACTTCCCGCCGGCACCGTCATCTACAAGCGCACCCGCAAAACCGCCGGCACTGTCAGGACTTTCAAAGGTTGCACCCTTGTGTGGCATGTAGTACCAGCCGAAGTTCTTGTAGGTCTTCGCCAAGTTGTTCAGGCTGTCGCCATCGTCAAAATCTTCGAAGACGTATTCGCGGGTCAATTCCTGGAATCGCACGAGCGTATCGACGGAAGTCCCCGCGTCAAGCGAAACAGCGGCAACGGGCTGATCATCCGCAAGAATCGTATATAGGCCCGCAGGAACATGCGAGAAGACAAACTCGCTTCCATCATTTTTTGCCCAATAGGGAGTCGCATCAAGCATCACGACACTGCGCGAAACTATAGAATCAGAGGCCGCGGCCCCAGTGCGTACCGTAAGCGAAACGGACGGCAGAAGTTCGATTTCATTCGTCGTAGAATCTTTCGCCTTGAGTTTAGTCCACACCATCAGCGAGGAGTCCTCGCCCGCAATTCCCTCGACATAGCACCTTGCATTCTGGCACTGGTCAAGTTCAGTCCCGAACTGCACCATTCCGGAATCATCCGCAGTGGCAGTTTCCAGCGCTGAAACATGGGACGGGAGGAATTGCGTTATTTCTTCGAACGGGCTTTCCACGGGGACGGCACCGGAACGCTGGTACAAGGTAACGCGCGCCTGCGGTATAGGCTTGTGCGCCCCATCGAATGCAACGATGGCGATTCCGTTTGTCGTCTCGCTCGTGGCACCTGCAGCGTCGTTCCCTTTTTCGGTACATCCGACAAGCAATGCCACGCCAAAAATAAAACACTCCACAACCCTTTTCATCACTCTTCCTTTTTCATCATCGGGAATAACTGAAAATTTAATTGATAAACGCTGTCGCATATCTGTGCGGGCATCGTATTGACCACATTTACGATGGCTTTTCGCGTTTCTGCAAGGATTTCGCGGATTTTCTGGATTTGTTTCGAGTCGAGTGCCATGGTAAGCGTGCTGATATCACGCTTTTCCTTCGGAATGTAAGCAATCGAATCTCGCGCTAGCTCTGCGATACGCCCTTGGTAATCGCTAATGGTTGCACTCAGCCAGTGTTCCTGCGTACGGAGGTGCGCCTCGGTGGGCTCCACACGACCATCCTTGCGTTGGCGGGCAAGCCCCAACTGCAACAGCGCCTCAACTGCTTTCTCGACCTGCGAAGCGGTTAGCTTAGGGATACATGCTTCACCGAGCGCAGCCGCATCTTGCGGTCCACGATAATCGAACACATCTAGTGCCGAACGGATCATCGGGTAGTACCACTGCTGAAAATAACGGTACCGAGCCTCATCTAACTCGCGACAACTCGCCGGGCGCATTTTCTGGAGCGTCTCAAAATGCTTGCGCACTTCTTCGTCGGTTTTAGCCTTGCCGTAGGCGACCGTCTCACGGAAGTATTCCGCCTTCGCTTCCTTGAAACGGAAAAATTGCACAAAAGCCTCAACGCACTTGGGTGAAACATGGCGTTTGCCCTGCAAAATCTTTACCAAGAGACTAGCATCCATACTGACCGCAGTGGCGAACACGCGATAGCTGAATGTCGGGTCTAACGACTTTTCCAGTTCGTAGAAGTCCTGCAAGAACTTGCGGTAGTCGGTATAGTCGTATATGTTTATCTTATTTCTTGCGAACATGATTTGCTACCCCAAGAATATAGTTTCTATCATCAAAATAATCAATTTCTACAACCACTTTTTATTGATTTTTTACAGGTATGTTGACATTTTTGTCCACACCCAGCCTAAAAAAAAGACCTCATAATTATTTAGAAATATAGATTTAGGGTATAATGGTGTATCAAGGAGTTACTATGTTTAAAAGGAAATTGTCCGTCATTCTTGCGGCAACCCTCGCAACAACAGCCTTCGCAGCCAAATACGAAGCTGAATCGGCAACCGTATCTAGCGAAGCAAAAATTGTCAACAGCAGTGGCGTCTCTGGCACAGGGTACGCAAGCCTCCAGGAAGGCAACATTTCTTTCACAGGTGTCACAGCCGAAACCGCTGGCAAATACACGCTCACAATCCACTACAAGGCGGGTGATTACAAGGCGAACTACCTCAAGGTGAATGGCGCCACCGCAGGCACAATCGACTTTGCAGCAACAACCGGATGGGCGGACGTCACAACGGCCGTCACGCTCAAGGCGGGCACAAACACCATCGCCATCGAGAAATATTGGGGATGGATCGACGTCGACTACATCGACATTTCTGCCTACGAATCCGCTCCCTTCAAGCTTTCTGCGACCCCGGTCACCCCGAACGCAACCGAAAGTGCGGTAAAGCTCTACAGTTTCTTGCGCGAGAACTTCGGCAAGAAAACGATTAGCGGAATCATGACCGGCGACATGAGCGGCTACACGCTGGGCGCCGACTTCAAGACCCACGACGACGTGAAGTACATCTACACGCGCACGGGCAAGTACCCGGCACTCGTCGGCCTCGACTTCCTTTTCGCGACAGGCCCGAACGCTTCCGGCAGCTGGAACATGGAATACACCGACAAGGCCATCTCCATCGCAAAGGGGCTATGGAAGGCTGGCGGCATTCCCGCATTCACCTGGCACTGGAAAGACCCGCTCGACAAGGATGACGCGTTCTATATCCAGGGCGCCGATAACGGCCAGGGATACACGACCTTCGATTTCGCGACCGGATTCAAGAGCGGCACCACCGAATGGGACACCGAAAGTGCTGCCTACAAGGGAATTGTCGCCGACATCGACCACATCGCCGACTACTTCCTCGAATTGCAAAAAGAAGGTGTTGCGGGCATTTTCCGCCCCCTGCACGAAGCGGGCGGAAAGTGGTTCTGGTGGAGTATCAATTCGGGCGACCAGTTCGCGGCCCTCTACCGCCTGGTATTTGACCGCATGGTCAAAGTCAAGGGTGTGAAGAACATGATCTGGGTGTTCAATCCCGAAGGTTCTACCGTCACCTCCTGGGATCCGGGTAGCGAATACTACGACGTGCTTTCCATCGACATCTATAACAACGCAAATGACCATTCCAGCAACGCGAGTTCTTTTGATAAGTTCAAGAACGCATCGAACGGGACGAAGATCCTCGCTCTCAGCGAAAACGGCCCCATTCCCGACGTGAACAACATGCACACCGACGAAGCCGTATGGAGCTGGTGGATGCCGTGGTACAGCACCTGGAGCGGAACCTGGCCCGGCCAAACGAAGGATGCCGTGTGGAAGAGCAATATGGACGACGAACGCGTCATTTCGCTCGAGGACATGCCCGGCTGGGACCAATACAAGCCCAAGCAGGACACCTCTACGACGCGTCTTGCAAGGGTGTCGCCGTTCTACGGGGCTGCAGAAACCATCGGAATCTTTGACATGAACGGCCATTACGTGGGAATTTCTACGCAAGGACTTCCGCAGGGTCGCTACATCGTGCGTCAAAGAATCCAGGGACGCAATCTGAATGCGGTATACATCAAAAAGTAATTATTGAGCCGTTTTCAACGAATTTTTACAGGCGATGCAAAAAAAATGAACACACAGCGGGGTTGGAGTTTATTTTTGGAGCGTCGCTTTTTTAAATTGGAGTGTTTATGGGTTGTTTTACTTTAAAAAAGGCGAACACAACCGCAACTTTTTTGTTATGCGGAATGTGCGCCTCTTACGGGATTACCCCGAACAAATTGGTTTCTGGCGGTTTGCCGGCTCATACAGGAGCCACAACGACAGATTATCTGACGGACGGTTACTTGACCAACTGGAAGAGTAGCAGCGCCAAGGAAATCGCGCTGAACGTGGGCGAAGGTCCTTCCAAATTGCTGATCAACTGGGAATCGTTCGGCGATTGCGCCTGGGCGACCGACTTCACGAGCAATTGCGGACACGCAGGCGTCGCTCTCTCGAATTTCAAGATTTTGACATCGGCGAATTCCACCGACGGCACTGACGGTGACTGGGAAGTGGCCGCCACCATCCAGGACAACCCCGTGATGGCACGCGGTGTAACCATCGACTTTGCAGGCAAATCCTGGTTCAAGTTCGCAAGCGAAGGCGATGTGGGCCAGATTCTTGAAATCGAAGCCTTCGACATGAGCAATGGCGGCACCGACACCTGGTTCTTTATGGGAACAAGCATCAGCCAGATGGGAATCAAGCAGCAGGATACCGATTCCACCACGGCGCAGCTCATTCATGCAAAGTTCCCGGAATACACGCCCGCCATGTTGCGCGGCGGCATTGGCTGCATCAACAGCACCGAGGTCGTGGAACACCTGAACGAATACCTGGAATACGCCGGCAACGTCAAGTTCTGGGCAATCGAAATGGGCACGAACGACGCCTGGGGCGGTGGCGATTGGAACCTGAACACCTACGTGAGCAACATGCAGACGATTATCGACTCTGCAAAGGCGCACGGTATCACGCCCATCATCGCAAGGATTATCGCAACGGATCCCGACAAGACGGAAGGAGGCTGGCAAATCAACCCTGCTTACCTAGAAGCCATTGACAAGCTCGTCGAAGATAACGGGTTGCCGCAGGGGCCCGATTTTTATAGTTACTTCAAGGAGCATCCCGAGTTACTCGCAAGCGACGGCGTTCATCCGAATGGCGAGGCGAAGGGTGGGCAAGCCATGCACCACTTGTGGGCCGAGGCACTCGCGCCCTTGTACGCTGTAGGTGACACCGCAACAACAAAGCCTGATAGCTCCACCGCTTTAAAGACGGCTAGCAAGTTTATCGCACCCCGAATTTACGCGCAAGGTAAAAATATCGTTGTCGAGGGAAATTTCCTAAACGAATCCCTCGTCACCCTCGTTTCTGCAACGGGGCAAGTCATTTCCCAAAAGGTGCTCTCGCAGAATCACGGACAAGTGCAATTCGAAAACCTTCCGATGGGCCAGTACATAGCCATCATCCGAGGCCGAAACATGGTCCAGACAAGTACCGTACAAGTAAAGTAAAATCACAAATCTTCTTAAACCAAACAAAGAGGCTCCCTGAACGGGGAGCTTCTTTTGACAAGCGTACATTTCGTGTGGACACATTTGTCCACAGTAAAATATTTTGTACATATTTTTTCTTATAGCTTAAGCTTATATTGAAATTGGTTACGGATGCTTACTCGATGGAGGTGCGTATGCACAAGATTTCCTCGGGTGTTATAGCGATTTCTTTTATCGCTGGTATGTTTGGGGGTTGCTCGGAATCGCCCGAAAGTGGGTTAACTCCCCCCGCCGAGGGCGATTCCACGGCAACTTCTATTTCGGAATGGACAAAAGCAGATTCTCTCCAAGGAATCAGCTCCGGAGCAGTTGTTGACGATTTCAGCACCTATTCATCGAGCGGACTCATTGCAACAAGTTCATCGGACATTTTGTTTATTAGCACTTCCTCGTCAGAAGAACTTACAGTTCCTTCAAGTTCTTCAAGCGGAACCGGATTTTCATATATTGCACCCGCAAATTTTACCGATACCGTAAACGGCGTCTTATTTGACATGGTTCATGTTCCGGGAGGTTCGTACACGCGCGGATGCGACAACTGCGAAGAACAAGACAAAATCTACGAGACTCCCGCGCACAAGGTAACCGTCAGCGACTACTTTGCCGCCAAAACCGAAGTCACGGTCAGCCAATGGAACGCCGTCATGGGCGGCAAGAAAAACGCGTGGGAATCGGGAAACGCCCCAAAAATAGGTGTAAGCTGGTTTGACGCGAACAATTTCGCTTGCAAATTGGGACAATTGACTGGCAGGCAATACCGCCTGCTCACCGATGCCGAATGGGAATTTGCCGCTCGCGGAGGTAAAGATGGGATTGCCGACGGCTTCAAATTCTCAGGAGGCAACGCCATTGACGATGTCGCCTGGTATTCCGAAAATAGCGGAGGCAAGGCGCACGATGTTGCCACCAAGAAGCCTAACAAACTCGGGCTCTACGACATGAGCGGCAATTCTTGGGAATGGGTGTACGACTGGCTCGTAGGCTACACCGCAGGCGACAAAGTCAACCCGGTACAGCTCACGGGTTCCGGCAACAAGACACGACGTGGCGGCAGTTACGGCGAACCCGCCGAATTCGCTCGGGTGAGCCGCCGGGCCATCCGTAGCCGCGACGGTGCTGCCGATATGGGATTTAGGCTAGGGGTCTCTACCGAACTTCCGCCGGGAATGATTAGCGCCTGCGAAGCGGCGAACCCGAGCGACGCGGTTTGTGTCGGAGACAAAAACCGCGACTGCCGCCTCATAACCGCAGCCGATGAAGCATGGATTAGCGACGACTACACCGTTGTCATCGGCGAAGACGGAATTGCAGCCGTTTCAGGATTCCCGAACGTTTCCGGCCAATGGTACACGCTCAACAACCGCAGTTTCAACGTGGTCTCCAAAACCGGAACCAAAACGTACGCCTACTACGTATTCAGCCAAGATGAGCTCACCATGATCAGTGACGACGGCATTCCTTACCGACTGTACCGTCGCGCCCTGAACGAAGCGAAGAATAAGGTAAACACCCCGACTGTAAGCAACCCGAAAACATTGGAACAGCTGATTGCCGCCGTTGAGCCCGAGCGCCTCGTGACAGACGAACAACTCGCCCACCCCGATACAAGCGTACGCGACCCGCGTATTGCCGCTGCTAGCGGATACACCTGGTTCTTTGACGGGCGCTGCTGTGGCGGCAACCACAAATACCGATTCCACCTTGACCAGAATGGGGACGCCGAATTCGTAGTCATGGATTACGACGACACGCACCACGAGAACATTCTCGCAAAGGGCCGCTGGTTCACCGTAGGCAACATCGGGCTACACATCGTGCTGAACGGGAAATACTTCAACTACCTTTACACCGCTGGCGAACGCACCATGAGCTACAGCGAGTACATGCCAGCAGGCCCCATTTTCTGTCACATTTCATTCCAAAGTTATGAACGAGGCGATTTCCGCATATTCAACAAGACCCTTTACGACGACAAAATCAAGCGCCCCCGCGGCTTCAACGGAGAAAAACCCGTTTACGAAGCCGGAGATTACCAGTGGGGGTCATAATGCGCGCGAACCTTTTCATCTTTGCCGCCGCATGTATTGCTGCGCTCACGGCATGCAACGACAAAGCTTCTAGCCCCGATATTGAATCAAGTTCGTCCGACGAATTTTCCAATCACTCCTGGATACCCGAGTCATCGTCCGAGCAAGATTCTCCGGTATGGTCGTCTTCGGCGATGTCATCTTCGAGCATTCCGCCGTACTCTTCTAGCGAACATATTCCACAAGCCCAATCGTCATCAACAGAGTCACGCGTCGCTTTTTCTTCTTCGATTGAGGAGTATTCTTCGTCTTCAATCGCCGACACCGCTCCAGAAGTTGTTCTGGACAAGGACGGTTTCGCAACCGTTGCCGATGTCTACAAGAGCCTCTCCCCCGACGAAAAGGCGGTTTTTATCATCCGCCATTCCGAACGCGAAGACGACGTGGCTTTGGAAACCGAACTCACTGCAAACGGAATCCAGATGGCGCAGGATCTAGGGGCCACCCTCAAAAGCGAAGAAGAATTCTCATACGTCACATCGGGATTCGTGCGCACGAACGAAACCGCAAAGCAAATTTCGAAAGGTCGCGGCGATGCAACTCTCCCGAAACTCATCACGAATTACGACATTACTGGCAATTGGTTCTTGAAAATTTCAGCCGACTCGCTCGCCAAGCATGCAACGGCACTCGGCCTAAAGGGCAGTTCAATCGAACTGATGGCACGCTGGGCATACGAAGGCGGATACCCAGAAACATTTTACGAAATGGAGCCCCGTGCACAAGAATTCATGCAAGCTGTCATCCTGAAAAATTTATCCAAGTGGAAACGCGTTACCATCATGGTATCGCACGACATTTTCGTGATGCCGCTTGCCGTTTTCGGCTCGCAGAAAAAAGTCGCCCTCAAGTATCACGAGGATTACCACTGGATTAACTACA
>NZ_CAMVDO010000034.1 GCF_947166265.1 uncultured Fibrobacter sp.
ATTGAAAGCCATAAATTCCTCGAAAGCTGTGTCCAACTTTCGGGGTTCACTTCACGCCTAGGGCGCTGCCCTAAAACCCGGAATTCGCGTCCATTGCACCCGCGAGGCAGTCTCTAACTTATTGATAGGCGCAGAATTAGGACTTTTACAAAAAACGTATTTTGTAAAACTAACCGAGATGAAAGTAAAATATAGTCCACAAAACACCTTTGGACGCACTCCCTATTTTTCTATATTTGTTTCCAAAATTTAAAACAGCAACAGAAAGACTCGGCTGCCCAAATTTATGGCGTTGGAAGGTCGAGCAAAGAAGGAATAACATGAGCGAAGCATGGAAAGGCTTTACCGGCGGACTCTGGCAAGACGAGATCAACGTCCGCGACTTTATTCAACGCAACTACACTGCCTACGAAGGCGGCAAGGAATTTTTGGCGGGTCCGACCGACGCGACCGAAAAGCTCTGGGGTGAACTCCAGAAGCTGCAGGCCGAAGAACGCAAGAAGGGCGGCGTACTCGATATGGACACCGATATCGTTTCGGGCATCACGAGCCATAAGCCCGGCTATATCAGCGAAAGCCTCAAGGACCTTGAAAAGGTCGTGGGCCTGCAGACCGACAAGCCGCTGAAGCGCGCCTTCATGCCGTTCGGCGGAATTAAGATGGCCGAAGAATCCTGCCAGCAGTACGGCTACACTCCGAGTGCCGAACTCCACAAGATTTTTACCGACTACCACAAGACCCACAACCAAGCTGTGTTCGACTGCTACACTCCGGAAATCCGCGCCGTGCGCAAGGCTCACTTGCTGACCGGTCTTCCGGACACTTACGGTCGTGGCCGTATCGTGGGTGACTACCGTCGTGTAGCCCTTTACGGCATCGACTACATCATCCAGCAGAAGCAGAACGACCTCGCTCACGTGGGTGACGGCACCATGACCGACGACGTGATTCGCCTGCGCGAAGAAGTCGCCGAACAGATCAAGGCCCTCAAGGCTATGAAGGTGATGGCTGCTAGCTACGGTTTCGACATTTCGAAGCCGGCAACGAACGCCCGCGAAGCCTTCCAGTGGCTCTACTTCGGCTACCTCTCTGCCATCAAGACGCAGAACGGTGCCGCCATGAGCGTCGGCCGCATTTCGACCTTCCTCGACATCTATATCGAACGTGACCTCAAGAACGGCACGCTCACTGAAAGCGAAGCTCAGGAACTCGTGGACCACATGGTCATGAAGTTCCGTATGGTCAAGTTTGCCCGTATTGAATCTTACAACCAGCTCTTCAGCGGCGACCCGGTGTGGGCCACCCTCGAAGTCGGCGGTATGGGCCAGGATGGCCGCCCGATGGTTACCAAGAACGACTTCCGCTTCTTGCACACCCTCGAAAACATGGGCCCGTCTCCGGAACCCAACCTCACCGTTCTCTACACCAAGCGCCTCCCTGAAAACTTCAAGGAATACGCCGCCTTCATTTCTGTGACGACCAGCTCGATCCAGTACGAAAACGACGACGTGATGCGCCCGATTTGGGGTGACGACTACAGCATCTGCTGCTGCGTGTCCGCAACGCAGACCGGTAAGGAAATGCAGTTCTTCGGCGCTCGTGCAAACCTCGCCAAGGCTCTCCTCTATGCGATCAACGGCGGCAAGGACGAAGAAGGCGGTCTGGTGCCCGGCATGCAAATTGGTCCGGAACTCGCCCCGATTACCGGCGACGTGCTGAACTACGACGAAGTGATGCACAAGTACGACATGATGCTCGAATGGCTCGCAGGTATCTACGTGAACACGCTGAACCTGATCCACTACATGCACGACAAGTACTACTACGAAGCCGCTGAACTCGCCCTTATCGATACCGACGTGCGCCGCACGTTTGCAACGGGTATCGCAGGATTTAGCCACGTGGTCGACAGCCTCTGCGCCATCAAGTACGCCAAGGTCTCCGTCGTTCGCGGCGAAAACGGCCTCGTGAAGGACTTCAAGATCGAAGGCGACTTCCCGAAGTACGGCAACGACGACGACCGCGCCGACGAAATCGCAGTCTGGCTCCTCAAGGAATTCATCGCGAAGATCAAGAAGCACCACACCTACCGCGGTGCAGAACCGACCACGTCGATTCTTACGATTACCAGTAACGTTGTTTACGGCAAGGCCACGGGCGCACTCCCTGACGGTCGTCCGGCTCACGCCCCGTTCGCTCCCGGCGCAAACCCGAGCTACGGAGCCGAAAAGAACGGTCTCCTGGCCTCGCTCAACTCTGTCGCCAAGCTCCCGTATGAATACGCGCTCGACGGCATCAGCAACACGCAGACCATCAGCCCGAACGCTCTCGGCCACAGCGACGTGGAACGCTCGCAGAAGCTCGTGACCGTGATGGACGGCTACTTCGAACAGGGCGCACACCACCTGAACGTGAACGTGTTCGGTGTTGAAAAGCTCCTCGATGCACAGGCCCATCCGGAAAAGCCCGAATACGCGAACTTCACCATCCGCGTTTCCGGCTATGCCGTCAAGTTCCTCTCGCTCACGAAGGAACAGCAGGACGACGTGATCAGCCGCACCTGCCACGGAGTGTTGTAATAGCGCATTAAGAATATAAGCCCGCTCCGTTTGGAGCGGGTTTTATTTTACGAAAAAAACGTCCCGGATAAATCCGGGACGTTTTGCTTTATGGAGGAGAACAAAGGTTTAGTCATTAGCCAAGATAAACACCTCAAAATCATTGGCTAATGACTGGAGGTTTCTTACGGGACCGCAATTGTTACGGTGCCGCAACCTCTTCACGGGTCATCATCAGCTTGCAGTAGCCATCTTCCACGACAACATTGTCACGGGAGAGCATGACCTTTTCCATTTCCCAGTCGCCAGCAGTCCAATGTTCAGACAAGCTAGAGCCTTCAAAATCATCCTGCCAAAGTACCGTAAATCCCTTGGTCGCTTCGTCGTAAGAGTAGACACGCACATAGTCAATCCACTGGATCTGCGGACCATCGGCAAGTTCGTCACCGGTGAACAAGCCCACCCATGCAGCCGAATTTGCAGCCCACAGGTTGAAACGGAGAGTTTCGGTCTTCGTCAAGAAAGCCACCTGGTCAGCATCAGCATGAGTGCCGTGAGTCATGCCAAGCGTATCGCGACGAACTTCGACGCTGTCGATTTCCCATGCAACATATTCCGGCGTCCAAATCATCGAGAACAAGTGGAAATCTTCTGTTGCATCGAAACCGAATTCATGGAGCGGCTTGCTTTCGGAAGAAGTGTTCGCCTTGATGGTTTCATCACCTTCGCGAGTAATGATGTTGGACTGCCATTTCGTGCCACCCTTGCCAAGCACTTCGATATCGATTTCGTTCCACGGTTCTACGCCCTTCTTCCAGGAATCATCGTAGTAAAGGAACATGGAGCTCACGGAACCCGGAATCGACACCATCTTCATGCGGGCTTCGAAACGGCCATACTTGAACTGGTCCACACCGGAAAGTTCCGCACCGTAGTACTTGTAAGTTTTCGGGGTCGGCGGAGTTACCGTGGAATCGCCGGCGGGATTGTTATTCGGGTCATCCGGATTGGGAAGCGGATCTTCGGCAGGATTCGTCGAATCAGGGAGAGCAGACGATTCGCTCGAAAGAACATCGGCAGATTCGCTAGAAAGAATTGTCGTAGAGTCAGTCGACTGGCTAGAAGCCGGATCTACAGCTTCGGTAGAATTCGAGCTGGTCGGAACTTCGTTTTCAGCAGCAGCCGGGCTAGAGCTGTCGTCGGAGCACGCGGCAAACAGGCCAAGTGCAATAATCGGGAGAATGAATTTCGTTTTCATGACGTACCTCGTTTCTTTGTTTTTAAATATACCTTCACTTGAAAGGCCGCGTTAGCGTCCAAAACACAAATCAGACACTAGTGTATCAACCGTATTTTATCACCAAATTTTCGAAGTTACGCTTCGCCCCCGACAGTCCACCACTCCACCTCATTTTTTAAATTTGAACCATGCTCGGAAAAATCAACAAACTAGAGACATTTGGCTCCGTAGACGGCCCCGGAGTACGATTCGTCGTATTCATGCAGGGTTGCCCCATGCGCTGCAAGTTCTGCCACAATCCCGAAACTTGGGACTTCAAGGGCGACAAAGCAGGAGCATTCGACATTTCTGCCGAAGACCTTTTAAAGAAGGCGCTCCGCTACAAAAGCTACTGGGGAAAAGACGGAGGAATCACCGTCAGCGGCGGCGAACCGCTTGCGCAAATTGACTTTCTCATAGAATTTTTCGAAGCAGCAAAAGCCGCAGGCGTAAACACCTGCATCGACACATCGGGCGTAAACTTTGTACGTAACGAGCCTTATTTTGGCAGGTTCAATCGACTTATGCAAAGTACAGACCTGCTGCTTGTAGACATCAAGAACATCGACCCTGCCGAGCACAAGGAACTCACCGGACACGACAACAAGAACATTCTCGACATGTTCCGTTACCTTGACGAAATCGGGAAACCCATCTGGATTCGCCACGTACTCGTCCCCGGAATGAGTGACAACGACGAACTTTTGAACCGCACCCATAATTTCATACAAACGCTCAGCAACGTTCAAAAGGTCGAGATTCTCCCCTACCACGCTCTCGCCCTCGCCAAGTATCAGGAACTCGGCATCGACTACGTGCTGAAAGACGTCAAATCTCCCTCCGCGGAACGAGTCGCAAACGCGAAGAAAATTTTAGGAATACTCCCGTAACAGTAGGAAGTAAAAATGGCAGCCTTAAGGCCGCCATTTTTTCATTGTTTAAAACCAGATTTCGTCCAGAATCGAGATTTTGTCGAAAGGCAAGCTAGGCGAGGCGCCTTGCCGGCCGTAGCGTATTGATAATACGTGAGGCCGGGGGCAACGAAGCATCGCGCCGGCTTTCGGCAAAATATCACCCTTTGACGGCGTCGCCCATGGAGAACATCGGCATGTACATGGCGATTAGGAGACCACCGACTGCACCGCCGAGGAACACGATGATAATCGGTTCCATCATACCCACCACGGCGTCCACTGCGGCATCCACTTCTTCATCGTAGAAGTCCGCGAGTTTCAGAAGCATTCCGCCCAGGTTACCGGTCTTTTCACCCACGCCCGTCATCTGAATCACCATGGGCGGGAAAAGTCCCGTTTCAGCCATCGGGTCTGCGATGCTCTTACCACCGGCAATACCGATGGATATCTTGTTGATGCCCTTTTCCACTACTTTATTCGTAACAGTCGAGGCCACCACCTTCAGGGAATCCATAATGGACACACCGGCGTTCAACAAGGTTCCAAGCGTACGCGCAAAACTTGCCGTCGTAGACTTAATCTGAAGGTCGCCTAGCTTTGGCACCTTTAGCATAAAGCCGTCAAATGCGAACTTTGCCGCGGGCACACGCATAGCAAGCTTAAAGCCCACCACCAAGAGTATCGCACCAACAAACAGGAACGCACCATTATCACGAATAAAGTCAGAAATGCCCATCACCGCCTGAGTCGGCGCCGGGAGTTCAGCATCAAGTGCAGCAAACTGTTCTGCGAATGTCGGCACCACGAACGTCATAAGGGCGATCACCACCAAGATACCCACAATAACAAGCATCACCGGATAGGTCAGCGCCTTTTTTACCTTACGCTTCAGGCGTTCGTTGTTTTCAAGGGTTTCGGCCAAACGCGCCAAGATACCATCCAAGATACCGCCCGCTTCACCGGCAGCCACCATGTTCGTATACAAGGTAGAGAACACCTTCGGGTGTTGAGCAAGCGCATCGGCAAGCGACGAACCACCGTTGATCGACTGCGTAATCTTGTGGATCACGGTTTTCAGTTCAGGGTTTTCGCACTGGTTTTCCAGAATGGTCAGGCACTGCAACATCGGAAGACCGGCAGAGCTCATCGACGAAAACATTCGGGTAAAACGAGCGATGTCCGCAGGCTTGATTCCCGAACCAATCTTGATCTTGATTTCTGTCGGCTTCTTCTTCAGGTTCTGAATCACTAGGCGACGGCGCAAAAGAAGGGCTTCAGCCTCTGCCTTGTCCTTCGCCTCGATCGTACCCTCGAAGTTGTTTCCCTGCGCATTTTGCGCCTTGTACAAAAACTCAGCCATAAATTACACGCCTTCCTTCACAAACAACTGTTCCAGCTGGTCGGGGCTCGGAGAACGAGCGAGAGCATCGAAACGGTCGACCTTGTGATTCTTCACCAGGTCGCAAAGACACATGTTCATCGTGTTCATGCCAAACTTCTGACCAATTTCAATCATCGATTCAATCTGGTGCACCTTGTCGTCGCGGATAAGGGCGCGGATACCCGGCGTCACGTTCATCACTTCGTAAGCCATCACGCGGCCACCGCCAATGCGCGGCATCAGCGTCTGGCATATCACGCCTTGCAGCACAAAGGAAAGCTGGGTACGTACGGTCTGCTGTTCGCCTTTCGGGAAAGCGTCCACCACACGGTTGATGGTCTGTACGCAGGAATTGGTATGGAGCGTTGCAAAAGTCAAGTGACCCGTTTCAGCAATGGTAAGCGCAGAACGGATAGTTTCAAGGTCACGCATTTCGCCGATAAGCACCACGTCAGGGTCCTGACGGAGCGCCATCTTCAAGGCCTGGGCAAAACTCGTGGTATCACTACCGACTTCACGCTGGTTAATCATGCACCCCTGGTGCTTGTGCAAGAATTCGATCGGGTCTTCCACCGTCAGAATATGGTCGTGACGTTCCTTGTTAATCTTGTCGATCATGGCAGCCAAGGTCGTCGACTTACCCGAACCCGTAGCCCCCGTCACCAGCACCAGACCCGACGGACGCGTCGTGAACTCGGCCATAATCTTCGGAAGGCCCAAATCCTTAAAGGTCTTAATTTCAAGGGGAATGATACGGAGCGCAAGCGCCACGCAACCGCGCTGCAAATAGGCGTTCGCACGGAAACGGGCCAGGTTTGCAATACCGAAAGAAAAGTCGCATTCCTTCTGCTGTTCGAAAGTCTTCTTCTGACCTTCGTTCATCAGACTGTAGGTCATGCGCATGGTTTCGTCCGGTTTAAGCTTGTCTTCACCAATCGGGGTAAGCTTACCGGAAAGACGAATAAGCGGAGGCGAACCTGCCGTAATATGCAAGTCAGAAGCTCCACGCTGGACCATTTCAGAAAGAAGATCTTGAATATTGTATGCCATATTAGAGAATATAACTTAAAATTCCACGACCAGAACAATCATTTTTTACGTTTTTTCGAAAAAATCGCTATTTTAAGGCCATAAAACGCATTTTTCGGCAAAAATAATGAGCTTCAAACAAGAAAAAGTCGTACGCCTCGCCACCCTCACCGCAGGGATCGCCCTATTTTCGCTACAGGCGCTTTCTCTTGGCGGCTGCAGACAGGACTATTTCCAGACCATCCCCACCCATATCGACAATTTCAAAGGCATACTCGTTAACGGAGACACCTCCAGTTACCAAGCTCAAAAGGGGACCGCAACATTCATCGTGCTTACCGCCTCATGGTGCCCAGGCTGCCGTGCAGAACTTCCGCAGCTCCAAAAACTGGACAGCAAATTTGCCGGTAAAGGATTCAGGATTATCCTTATCAGCGAAGACGACACCCCTCAAGAAGCGGCCAATTTCAACCAGAGGATGAACATCCCCTGGACCACCTTCCACTGGAACTACGACATGATGAATAAACTCGGAAATCCTGGCGTCATTCCCGTGACATACCTTGTGAACGCACAGGACAGCATCGTGAAAGTCGACGCCGGCGGATTCGACGAAAAAGAGATGAAATTTCTAATAAAAAATTTGTTAGAAATTAAGAATTAATTTTTCATTCTTCATTACGCTATCGGGCTCGGAAAAAGAATCACGTCCTTGATTTCTTCTTTCCCCATCGCAAGCATAAAGAGACGGTCTAGGCCAAGTGCCACGCCAGAGCAGGCAGGCATTCCCGATTCGAGAGCTTCCAGAAAATTTTCATCGATCGGCGGCTGGGGTTTATTCATGCCGCGACGAATTTCAAGGTCGGCAGCGAATCGCCTACGCTGTTCCGCAGCATCCGTAAGTTCCGTATACCCGTTGCAGAGTTCCACCTGGTCTACAAAAAGTTCAAAGCGGCGTGCCCAAGTATAGCCGTCTTCACCCACGTAGGTCTGCGCAAGAGCGGCTTGCGACTGTGGATAATCCAGAATAAATTCGGGACCATTTTTTGCAAGAGCCGGTTCCACAGCAAAGACCATCAGGTAATCCCACCAGTCCTCGCGGGACATCGCCGTCCCTTCGGCAGGAAGCGGAATATCGCGAGAAGTACATGCTGCGGCAAATTCATCGTCAGACGCAGTAAGCGGATTTACCCCAGCATAATTCTTGAACGCATCAATCCAGCGCGTACGGCGGGCATTGATCGGATATCCTATGATTTCGGAAACGAGCGATTCCACTTCGTCCATCAGCTTTTCTTGCGGCATACCGACACGGTACCACTCGACCATGCTGAATTCGTTGTTGTGATGCGCCCCAAATTCATCCTTGCGGAAAGATTTCGTAATCTGAAAAATATCGCCAAAGCCAGCCGCCAACAAGCGCTTCATATGAAATTCAGGACTCGTCATCATATAGTGGCACCCCTCGACTTCGAAGTAATCCAGTTGAGGATCGGTACCGCCCGCATTCGAAAGCGTCGGAGTTTCAACTTCGAGAACTCCGCGAGAAACAAAGAATGCGCGGACCTTATTCATCAAGGCTTGACGCTTTACCCAAGATTCACGAGAACAAGTAGGCTTAAAGGACATAACGACGAAGGGAGAATATTAAGAATTAATTCTTCATTTTTCATTGTCCACGACGCAGCGGACAGCGAGAGAGAATTTTTTATCAACCGGAATCGTAGACACGTCCTTGTCGGTACTGAACATGGAGCGAGCAATTCCTCGACCATCGCCGACATCCTTGCTAGTCCAGAAATAGGCACCCTCGCCCTGAATGACCGATATGCCGTTCTTATTTGCATAGCCGCCAAACATCACCGTAAACGCATATTCGTCAGAACCATTGCTACGAAGTTTTTCGGCAGCCTCGTTAGCTCCACCGGCATAAATTTCGAGCATTTTCCAATCGTCATCGGTAGAAAGGTGAGTTCCTTCGGGGCATGCCACGAGTGCCGCATCCTGCGTGTACAAGCGTCCATAAACCTTGCAGTTGTCCTCTTCACGGTCATAGCACATCGACTTTTCCTCGATGGCATAGTTCAAGTTCTGAACAAACCAGCGAGTTCCATTGATGTTCTTGACCTTGTATTTCTGCCCATCGCGACTATCTTCAAACGTTTCAAATACAGGGCAACGCGTTTCAAAGCCCTTCTGCGAAAGAATCGAATCTACCGCGGATTGCCAGGCCGTACAGAATCGGAAAAGTTCATCGCCCGGAAGAGCAGACTTTTCCGCCTTGTGCTTATCGGCCCAACGCCCGACATACGCAAGATTCACCACCGCCGTATCCGGAATCGACAAAGCACGAGCGTTATTCTGTATCATAACGGCATACTTTTCCGCCGTCGTTTTCTGGGTTTTCCAATAGCCTTCCAATAGGCCCTTGCGCAACTTTTCGTACAAGGGCGAAGGCATCGAAACCATAACCGTCGTATCGATAAAGTGTTCCGGCCTAATTTCACACGTTTCTTCATGAAGGATGTCATGCATATTAAGCGCCTGTTCAAAGCACTCTTCCATACAAGCCTCGCGAGCCTTTCCCTTTTTCTTGGGACATGGCACCCAAATGCTCGTATCGACAGGAACCTTCACCGGTTTTGCATAGGCTTTTGTCCGTAGTGCAGACTTCACCACGATATCCAGCAAATCGAGAGCTTTTACGTTTCCCGCTTCGCCTTCATTGAGCAAGTAAGAAATCACCTCGGTACATGCATCCATCGCCTTCGCATTGGCACACGCCTTAATTCCGTAACCATACGAAAATTGAGAAGGGCAGTTCGCAAACGATTCGTAAGGCATAGACCTGAAAATTTTTTCGTAGACGGTCACAGCATCTTCCGGAGAAAGTTTTCCACAATAAATTTCTTCGGCTTCACCTTTCTTGACCATTTTTTGCGCAGCAATCACATCGCCCGCATCGATTGCATCGCGTAGATCCTGTTGAGCAAAAGTCGCAGAAACAAGACCTATTGCAAGCACATAGGCTAGCGCAAAAGTATTTCTAAAAATTTTCATTTAACCCTCACACATATCATTCGAAACAAATATACAAAAAGACGAATGGAGAAACGAGGCGTCAGGTTTCAGGGATCAGTTCATCAGCAATCATCCTAAACGCATTTCAAATAGGCCACAGAATATAGCTAGCCATAAAACAATCATATAGCCCAGTGCGAAAAAAATCTTTTTACATTTTCTATATTTGGGCCCATGATTGATGCCGAAAAAATCCGTAGCGAATTTCCAATGCTTGTCGCTGGCGATAAAGATGCAAAACCGCTCGCCTTCCTCGACAGCACGGCCACCACGCAAAAGCCTGACTGCGTGATTGACGTGATGAATGACTTTTACCGCGAACACTATAGCTCCGTGAAGCGCGGCGTGTACCGTCTGAGCGCCCGCACCACCGAAGCATTTGAGAAGACTCGCAAGAATGTCGCGAAATTCATTAACGCAAAGAGCGAAGACGAAATCGTGTTCACCCGCGGCACCACCGAAAGCATCAATCTGGTGGCGTGGAGTTACGGTCGCAAGTTCTTCGAAGCGGGCGACGAGATTCTGATTAGCGGACTCGAGCATCACGCTAACATCGTGAGCTGGCAAATTGTCGCCGAAATGAAGGGCGCCAAGATCAAGGTCATCCCGGTTCTCGATAGCGGCGATTTGGACCTGAGCAAGCTCCCCGAGCTTTTGAATGCGCGCACCAAGATGGTGGCCGTCGCCCACGTGAGCAACTCCGTCGGCACCGTGAACCCGATTGCAGAAATTATCGCAACAGTGCGCAAGCTCGCCCCGCAGGCAAAGATTTTGATTGACGCCGCCCAGAGTTCAAGCCACATCAAGATTGACGTGCAAAAGCTGGACTGCGATTTTCTCGCCTTCAGCGGACACAAGATGTATGGCCCGACAGGCGTGGGCGTACTCTACGGCAAGTACGAAGTTCTCGACAGCATGCCCCCCTGGCACGGCGGTGGCGAAATGATCAAGAACGTGACCTTCGAAAAGACGACTTACGCCGACGTTCCCGCCCGTTTCGAGGCTGGCACGCCCATGATCGCCGAAGTCATCGGCCTCGGCAAGGCCATCGAATGGATCAATGCGGTTGGCATCGAGAACATCCGCAAGCACGAAGAAGAAATTACGCAGTACGCCTTGGAACAGCTCACGCAGATTCCGCAAGTGAAAGTTCTCGGGAACCCGAAGGAACGCGGCGCCCTCATCAGCATTACGCTTGACGGAATCGCCGTCAGCGACGCCGCCATGATTCTCGACGAAGAAAACGTGGCTGTCCGCAGCGGGCACCACTGCGCCCAACCCGTCATGGACCGCTTCGGCGTCGACGCCACGCTTCGTTTGAGTTTCGGCGCGTATACCCTGAAGCGCGACATCGACCGCTTTATCGCAGGCATCAAGCGCGTTCTCCGACTCTTCGGTTAACCGGGACTCGTATGGGAATCGAGAAAGGCATCTTTAACCGCACATCGCTCCTGCTCGGAGACGACGTGATGGGCGACATCTACCAGAAGCGCGTCATCATCTTCGGTCTCGGCGGAGTCGGCAGCTGGTGCGCCGAAAGCCTGGTGCGTTCCGGCATCAAGGAACTCGTGCTCGTCGATTCTGACCGCGTGTGCGTCACCAACGTGAACCGCCAACTGATGGCCACCACGAAAACCGTGGGGCAAGTCAAGGTGGACGTGCTGAAAAATCGCCTACTCGAAATCAACCCGCACGCCAACATCGTAGCACTCCAAGACATCTACGAAGAAGCGAATACGGACAAATTCCAACTAGACACCTTCGACTACATCATCGATGCCATCGACAGCCTCGAAAACAAGATGCAGCTGTTGTGGCACGCCACGCGCACCAAGGCCACGGTATTTTCCTCCATGGGGGCAGCCCTCAAGATGGACCCCACACGAATCAAGGTCGCCGAATTCTGGAAAGTCGCCGGTTGCCCGCTCGCCCGCGCCCTGCGCGACAAGTTCAAGAAAAAGAAAATGGCTCTCAAGAAAAAAGTGCTGTGCGTCTACAGCGACGAACTCCTGAAGAACCGCGGCAAGAATTCCTCTTGCGGAACGGACGCCTGCATGTGCCCCAAGGTGCGCCACGAAAGGAGCGAAGCCGAACTCCAGAATGCAAACCTGGTCGATCACGAATGGTGCAGCAGTAAGGCGCAAATCAACGGCACCATGGCACACTCCACCGCTATTTTTGGATTCATGATTGCGGGCCTCGTGATGCAGGACATCTACAAGAAGGCATTGGCTAGCGCGGAGTAATATGAAATTCTTAATTCAGCGAGTATTGAACGCCCAGGTGGATATCGCAGGCGACACTGTCGGAAAAATCGGCAAGGGCTACATGATTCTTATCGGCGTGGGCGAAGACGACACCAAGGAAATAGCCGACAGGCTTATCCGCAAGATGCTTGCGCTCCGCATCTTCGCCGACGAAAACGGCAAGACGAATCTTTCCATCAAGGATGTGGGCGGCGAGCTCCTGCTCGTCTCGCAGTTCACGCTATACGCGAACTGCAACAAGGGCAACCGTCCGACCTTCAATGGGGCAGGCAACCCGACCTTAGCCAATGAACTCTACGAATACATCACCGCGGAATGCAAGAAAGAAATACCCGTCGTACAGACAGGGAAATTCGGCGCCGATATGCAGGTGAGTCTCACCAACGACGGCCCGTTCACGATAATGTTGGAATAAGCATTCCGAAACTAGAATTCCGGCATGCTGAAATCGCCGTAAAGTTCACGGCCATCAAACACCCAAACCACCATCTTTTTTCCTTCCAGGAATTCCGAACGGTCCTTGAACAAGGTCGGACCAAAGTTTCCGCCACCAATACGGCTACGCGTAAACGTCTCTATCCCTGTCGCCTGCGCAATGTACGCGCCGATATTGGAAGAACTGTTCCAGCCAAAATCAGCATTGCTGTCGCCAATTACCACAATGGGTGCATCTTTGGACCCACGGTAGCGTTTCCCTTCCGCATCTACCGTCTTTAAAACCTGCACATCGTAATCAGGGTAAGAATTGTACTTCAGGTGATAAAGATTTCCGGTACCGGGAACAACCGTATCGCGCAGGAACCATTCTTCCCTCGGAACATCCAAGTCCATTTCGTTGATGGAATCGGCTATCATCTGGGCAAGAACCTGCCGGCCTGCGCTAGTATAGTGGCTTTCGTACGCTTCGAACATGGGCGTTTCCTCATTCTTTTCGAGAAACTCCTCTACCGCATCGACAACGACAACGCCTTCGTCTTGCAATGCATCTACCCATTCTTCATATTGCGGGGCAACAATACCCCCCGACAATTCTTCCGAATAATGTTCCGCCTCGATTTGCAATTTGTCTGGAACAGGCACGACCACCAACTTGATACCGCGCGCTTCCAGCGAATCATTGAAGGCTACAAAAGAATTCAAGTTTTCTTTCCAGTCCACCACCAGGTTGACAAGACTTTCCTGCAGAAAAATCCAGTCGCCTTCACCGCTTACCGCACAGCGAGTCTCTTTCAGCTGCCCACCGCATTTTTCAATATCGGCTTCAATCTGTTCCTGAACGACCAACGGGATAAGCGGACGAGTAGATAGGTAGACCATGGCAAGCGCAATAACCGCCACTCCAAATCCAAAAATAAGCCCCAAATGTTTCCTAAAAAACATGACAGGGCCAAATTTAGAATTTTTCGGATTCTTTGGCACAAGCCAGACAGCGATAATACTGCCGACACAATAGTTCCTCCGCCCCAATAGGCGACAATTATTGTCGTCTATTTTTTATATATTAAGAAATACTCCCCGCCTCGCGGGGATTGCATTGTGCAGGAGGCTTTATGGCAGATCAAGCTCGCGGCGAACGAATGATACGCATTTTCGTCTACATGATGGCGCACTACAACAACCGTTACAGCGTCGCCGACATTATGCGGCATTTGGACATCCGCGAAGAAGACTTGCGGAGCGTGCAGCGTGATATGCACGCACTCTCCGAAATCGAGGGCGGCTACATCAAGCGTTCCGTCGAAAGCGGCAAGACCTATTATCAGGTGGCACTTGAACGCGCAAACAAGCTCATATTCCCGGAATTTGGCGACACGCTACTGCACTTCATGTTCCTGCAGCGCATCGCGAACATCTACCCCGCGACCTCGAACCTTATCGAAGACCTAACCAAACGAATCACACAAGATTTGCCTGCACGCGAACAATCCACCCTGGCCCATTACGCGAAGGAACTGAACGGGCGTATTCTGTTCATGGGAACGCCCCCGAGCATCGACGAAAACGTTGGTAAAAATCTGCCCGTCATCCTCGACGCCATCCGCAAAAAACAGAAGGTGCAAATCACCTACACCGACAACTGGGGGACCACAACCAACAAGCCGAGAATTCCGCTGATGGTCGCCATCAACCAGGGCGAAATCTACATCGGCTGCGTATCGCAGCACCACCCCGACAAGACATACGCCCTCAAGCTCCGCCGCATACAATCCGTAAAGCTCTTGCGCGAGCAATTCGTCGAAAACCCTAAAGTCGTCGAGACGCTCCGCAAGCGTATCCGCACCGGCACGCTACTTTCGGGCGACCAGGACCAGCAAGAAGAAAAAGTCGTCATCTATTTTCCGGGATACGCCAAGAACTTCCTGCAAGAACGCCCCTACCACCCCAGCATGAAAATCAAGGAATTGGCATGCGGCGACTTGCACGTCACCATGAAAGTCGCCGTAAATGGGCTGCTTAAGCAATGGGTCTTGTATTACGGTTCCATCGCCGAGGTACTAAAGCCAGCCAAGCTCCGCCAAATGGTACTCGATAGCGCTAAAGACTTGGTGAAACTGTACGAAAGATGAAATCCATCTCAAGTAAAATCTTCCATTTCCAGAAAATCTTTTAGTTTGATATGTCTGACGGTACTAGTGGAATAATCAATATCGTCATTGGAAATGAGGATCTTTGCATGAGTATTGTCAATATCAGCAAACGCCCCCATTTCTCGGTCGTAAGTTGAACGCTCTGCCACGGAATAGGCAACCTGAATGAAGTATTTTTTGTTTTCCTTTTGGGCACAAAAGTCTATTTCCTGTTTTCCGGAATAAACGCTCAGTGAATACCCCCTATACAGAAGTTCGTTATAGACAACATTCTCTAAGTTGTGAGTCAAATCGAAAATGCCATCTGCAACGCGAATTGAATTAAAAGCCACATCTTCGTCATATATTTTTTCGAAGAAGTTTAGTTCCCGCTTAGCCTTTGTTGAATACTGCTTGATGGAGCTGATGACATACGCCTCTTTCAGATAGCCCAAATATTTAGTTATCGTATTGACGGAACATTCGCTAAATTGCCCTTTGATATAGTTGTAGATGGATTTTGCAGACAGAATTCTTGAATTGGAAATAAGAACGTAATTGGCAAGTTTGGAAAAAAGCTCCGGCTTGCGTATTTTGTAACGGTTAACAATATCATTGATTACAATCGTTTGGTCAAGATCGTTCAGGTAGTTCCGTGTAGCACTTTCAGTATTGAATTCAAACCGCATCGGGAATCCGCCATAGATTAGGTAATCAGTAATGGTTGCGGATCTACCCTGTTGCGTCAAACATTCCTGAATTTCTTTAAAGACAAATGGCCTTATCCTGAACGCCACATAACGGCCGCTCAGTTCCTTGGTAAATTCCTTAGATAATAGTTTTGAATTGGAACCAGTGATGAATACGGAGCAATCATGCAAGCGCAATGTCTTGCAAGCATCAGGCCAGTCTTTTACATTCTGAATTTCGTCAAGGAAAAGGAAACATTTGCTCTTATGGCGAGTCTTTTCCACATAAGCAAGAAGTTCATCGCAATTGGATATTTTAGACAATGTGCCGCGATCTTCAAAATTCAGGAAGATGACATTGTCCGTTTTTTTGCGGATTTCTTCGGAAATTTGTGAAAGAACGACCGATTTGCCGCATCGACGGATGCCCGTAATGATCTTGATGAGATCGCTGTCATAAAATTCCCGAATTGGAGCGATGTATTTTTCGCGTTGAATCATAGCACACCTTCTACTGAACCCTTTTTATAAATATAATAAAAGTTTTCAGTATAGTGAAAACTTTTTCAATTTTTAGCAAAAGTTTTCAGTAGAGATTGAAAAACGTCTTTTTTAGAGCAAAAGTGGCAATTTGGGAACACGCTTTATCCTATTTTCATAGATTCTTCTCACGGCAATCAAAAAGCGGAACCCCAACTGGAGTTCCGCCCCTTACCACAACACATTTATTAGAATTTATTTCGTTTCTGCCTTCAATCGGTCATCCGATTGCAACAGCGAACGCATCTTAAAGGTTCCGAAAGTTCCCGCACGGCAATCCAACGCGATGCACTCACTTGGATTATCTCGAGCCATTCTTTCGACATCTTCGGCAAAGGCGCGAATCGCCAAAATAATTTCATCAACAGAACCGGCACGTATGCAATCCGCAGTCCAGCTCTGCTCTACGACATCATTTTCCGCAATCACTTTTCGGGCGTTCAAGCAGCCCCCTTTGCACTTGCCTTATACACCAGAGACTTTGCGAGAAGCCTCAGCTGAGTCAACGGATGCTCCGGGTAGAGCTCATCATAGAACGGGTCCTCATGAACAGGTTCTCGTTGATACGAGTTTCCTCGTTCCACACCCGAGACAAATAAGCGAGCCATTCTTCGCCCTTGCCCCATATACAAATCCAGAAAGTAGTAAACGCCGTTTTCCAATTGATCCCTCGTGATGTAATAGCGGCAAAGGACGCCATTTAGTTCCACATCACGAAAATCTACTATGCAAGAGACCTCACTTTCCAAAGACCGGAGCCAACAGGTTCCATCCGAGGAACGGACTTCCGGCAGGAAATCCTTTCGAGATACTTTGCGCAGCATCGCAAGGACTATCGACCCAGACGATTCCCGCACGAAATAGACCTTTTTCTCAGGATCAGCCTCTTTTTCGACCTTCCGATATTCGGAGGGAAAGCATTTTTCCATCAATCTCAACGACATTGCCACCTCCCTAAAAAATCCTTGTGCGGAGAAGAGCCGCTACACGGTCAAGGAAATTCATTTTTCTTGCCGGAGCAGGATTACGCGAAAGATCCAAACCATAGTTCGACGCCTTCGCAAAGCCAACGCAAAATGCCTGATGTTCACGGAAGTGATTCGGCACGCAGTAGCACACAAGGCATTCTCCAGAATCCGTAACAAAGCCACTCTCGAAACAAAATTTTCCATCGCTAAAGCGATGCATTCCAATGCCATTCAGAGCCCTCTCGTAGGACGCCGCAACGCGACTAAACGCCTGCTGAAC
This sequence comes from uncultured Fibrobacter sp., assembly GCF_947166265.1. Taxonomy (NCBI): domain Bacteria; kingdom Pseudomonadati; phylum Fibrobacterota; class Fibrobacteria; order Fibrobacterales; family Fibrobacteraceae; genus Fibrobacter; species uncultured Fibrobacter sp. Next base: position 17,554 of record NZ_CAMVDO010000034.1, read on the forward strand.
AGACACAATATTGCGTTCGCTGGACTGCATAATCAGGCACTTGAGTTTGGTGAGTTCGTTCTTAATAAATATGTCTTGATGAAGTTTCATATAAATTCTCCATATTTAAAGGTTAATGTCAGTTAAACTGGGTCTATTGGGATGCGAAACCCCAATAGACCGAAGATTTATTCAAACTTTATCTGCTTATAGCCAATCGACAATCTTGTTGGATTACGCCGATTATAGCCAACACAGCAACTTACACAACAACTTGCATGCGACCAGGTTCCCATTTTTTACTCCTCAAAAAGGACAATAAAAACCAGCTTCAAACGAGCGATTATCATTTTCTTCCTCGTCCACATAGCCGTCTTCTTTAAACTGTTCTTGTTCCGCCTCGGCAATCCAGGCGTCTACAAACTGCTGAAAAGATTCTTCCTTTTCATTCATTGGTAACCTCTTTGGTTGATTGTTAGTTTTTTTTTGTTAAACTTATCCGGTTTGATACTTTTACATATTCCTACTCCTCCTTGTTAAGGTTAATACAACAGTCTAGAGACGCCAAGAGCACCTGGCATCGTCCAAATCCCACAAATTCCGAGAAAAAACACGCGTCACATGGCATGACGACGAGAAAGCACATTTGTTTTGTTATCATACAGCTCCTAACTTGCGTGGACTAACAAGTTAAACGTACAACAAGAAAAAAATTCTTGCCTTTTTTTACGTTCTCTAGAGGAGCCTTGAATTCTCGGTTTTCACCGATACTTCATTTTTAACCTATCATTACGATTTTGTCCACTCGACTAGAAATATGTCACTATACAATATAGCACAAAAAAACTCGAAAAGCAAGGGATAACAGTTTTTTTTGAAATTTTCTATCAACACTCTATCAACAGACGGGTTTTACTTAATCCTATCGCCGCAGAATTCCTGGCGACCGCATTTTTTGCAGTGCGAACCCATCCATAGCGTATCGAACTGTTCTATAGCAGGCTCAACAAGAGCAGGGTCATTCGTGAGAATTCCCGCCTCAAAGTTTCGGCGCAGGGAACTTTTCATGCCGATTCCCGCACCAGTCAAGTTCGCGGACCCGATGTAAGCCGTTTCGAGATCAAAAATCATCATCTTGAAATGCACACGCGGGCACATCACGCGTTCCAAATCCGTCACCAGAATCGGAAATCGGTCAAAGTCCTCGCGAAAATTCGGGCCAGGCTCCTTCGCATGAATCAGGCGCACGCCCACCCCGCGCTTCAAAAGTGCGGCCAACTGTCCCAGTAACGGAATTGTCTCACCATCCTGTTTCACATACACATCCTTGATATCGGCTGTACCAATCCACAAATTATTGCGGACCGACATAATTCGCGAAATCACTTCGGAGTAATGTTCTTCGTTCTGGATGTACTTGGTGAAAATGGGCATGGATGGAAATATCGCTTTGTTTATCTTTCCTATTTTCTCTCCGCTCTTGCAGCTTTGATTTCGGCTTCAATTTCTTCTTCGCTCATGCCTGCCGAGCCGTTCTTCAAGGCTTCTTCATTGAGCGCATGTAATGCAGACATAAGAGTGGACGCAGAATAAGAAACAGCGACATCATTTACAACCATTTGCGACTGAACGGGATTTATCAAATCCAGAAAATTTCGAGCACTTATAGCAAAAGGAACGTTAGGAAAATGCTTTATATTACCCGTAACGATATAAGCATTTTTATCACGATGAGCGAAAGCTACATCATAAAAGATTCTGTCATCAGCATCCGGCAAAGTAAAGTCCGTTGGTGCGACAGGCTCGTTTATAGCATACTTCAAAATTTCATCCACAAAGTGTTGACCGTATGAAGCATTCCACCTGAATTTAGAACGGCTCATCACTTCACAATATTCTTCAACAATATTTTCATCAACAATCGGTGTAAAAAGGTGTTTCGAGATACCTTGAAAAACCGCATAAGGAACTGATTGCAGACGATCTTTCGCAAGGGCTGCAGAAACCAATATGTTTGTATCAACGACTGCGTAATACACGTTTTTTCCTCTCCGCTCTTGCAGCTTTGATTTCCTCTTCAATTTCTGCTTCGCTCATCCCTGCAGAGCCGTTTTTCAATGCATCATCATTGAGCGCACGTAATGCCGACATAAGTCCAGAAGATTCACTCATCGTAGGATGTTCGGACACCTTAAACGGCAACCCTCTTTCAATTACCGCACGTTTGAAAAAAATGCGAACAGCCGTAGGAATGTCCATTCCTAGACTTTCAAACAAGTCGGAGACCTCGTCTTTCAACTTATCATCCACACGTATTTGCAATATTGATGTCGCCATACAGACCTCAAACGATATACAACTACTAAATATAGTATAAACACATTACAAAAGCAATATGTTTGTATATTTATTAGAAAAAGCCGTTCAGGAAGCATCTTTTTTGCTCGGACTTAAGCTTTTTTTCTTGTTTTTGGTGGATTCGCCAAAGATTCCAATTGTTCCAGAATTATGCCCAGCAAAGCCTCTCTACTATTAAGTGTCTTTTGCAACCCAGCGAGTCCACTTTCTGCAAGGCTGATTTCCTGCTCAATATCACTTGTTGCTATATCACGAATCGTCATTTTTTCAAAATATCTATTTTGATGTACTATAGATCCTTCTGGCATATAATGGCTTTCACCAATTAGCAAAAGCTTTTTATGCTTCGAAGATTCATAGTTTTCACCAACAAATGGGGTCATGCACCCGTGAGATTGATAAAACGGGATAGACGACAATAAATCATCATAAGAGGCTTTTGACATAGGCTTTTTCACAACATACAAAGCTTAAACAAATTATCTCAACCACTTTTCCTTAAGCCATGCGCAAAAGAAGTCCCGCGACGTCATACCACGAGCCTTATCATATTTTGACATGGTTTGGTTCCAATGGGCGCTAGACGGATGATTCGTATAGATATAATCAACGATTCCGTGGGATTTTGTCCAATCCCAAAGATTTCCACCGAAATACTTCGGGAAATCAAAACCTTCCGCCTGCTTGCAGACACGAGAACTCAAGAACACAAACATGTCCGGCTTCAGAATTTCTAGGACCTTGACGAAATTGCGAATAGCTTGTTCGCAATCAATTTCCTTACCGCCATAAGCGTTCCACAAATCCTCGATTCCTGTCGTACAATCCGCCGGACGCAAAAAATAATTGAGAAAAGCCACCTGATGCCAGCCATTGCCCCCGCTCGGCAGCACCAGATTCAAGCAACGGTCAATCTCTTTTCCGAAACGACCACTCTTACCCTCGCGAGTTCCACGAGTGTTGCACCAATCGCGCTCATCGTCCGTAAGCGACGGAGTACCATACCACGAATCCGCATCGTGATGCACCGTAGCACCATCGGGCAAGTAAAAGCTCTCGCCCACAAGCAAAAGCTTTTTATGCTTCGGAGATTCGTAAGCATCCCCCACAAACGGCATCATATACGGATGCGATCTGTAGAAGGGGATAGAAAGAAAGCGGGAATCGTAAGCGGAATTAGACATGTAAACTCCAATTACAGAGCCGGTTCGTGGCCACCTTTCGACGGACTTTTAACGCAACGAGCATTCACCATAGCAAATATCGTCGGGAATTGCAGCCCGCAATACTTGCAAGTGTACTTGGACTTTTCGGAGCCTTCATACAGCACATGATTCGCACCACCCCCCTGTTTTGCACAGCGGGCATGCACCAATGCAAAAACCGAAGGGAAACCGATTCCGCAATATTTACAATAGAATTTTGTGGACATAAATATCAATCTATTTCCAAGGAAAAATACTTGATTTCTTTTTTTTATGTAACAATCCACCAAAAGTTCCTGCAACTGCTAAAACAACCGAGCCTGCAACACAAGCCACTTTTAACAAGAATTCTTTATTGTCAGAATCAATTTCTTTCATCATACGAAGAATTTCTGCATACTTTTCAACGATCCATTTTTTTTCTTCAAATTTCAAATTATCATTCAAAAGCATTTCTTGCAGATTATCTAACGTCTTGTTACAAGCATCATACACTTTCTGCGTACTATCAGCATTTTGCTTTGTAAGATTAAATAGAGTTTCACGAAGTCCATTGGCCATACTTAACATCGTAATGCTAAACTCTGGTATTTGCTCAATAGCATTCTTTGCAATATCAGGAGGCACATCCTTTAACGAATCCGCAAATTGAGAAAATTTATCTATCGCATTGTCGTTTGTAACCTCTCGCAAAGTAGGGAGAACCGATTTATTATCAACATCTTGATTGGGCATATTAAGATTCCTAGTTTCCGTTCATATTTTAAGTGAATTCATTCGTAATCGCAATCAGCAGTCTTTTCAAGTCAATTCCTACATCAGAGAATTGATTTTCTTTCGTAATTTCTCCCATTATTGGATAGATTGCTGTACCATTAGTTTCTAGATCTATTGATTTTAACTCATCTCCATTATGATAGTAAAACTTATCCGAAGTCAAAGCAAAGAATTCCTTACCGAAAATGGTATCATCATAATGCACCAAAATTTCACTCGGCAGTATATGATTCTTTTTTGAGAATTCCACCAATCTTGATTTAAATACATCAATATTACTGACACCTTTTATAAACAAATCCCTACTTATTCTTTTCCCCAAATATTGGAAAGAATAACAAAGAACAAGCATTTTCTTCCAGTCATTTTTATATATGGAATCTCTAATAATTTTTGCCCTAAGGTTACCATTTAAGGTATTTAGATACTTTATTTTTATATCGGCAGACACTTTTTTCACCCAACACAAAAACGACTCTAATTGAATGTCGCCCTTAACAGATTCACTTAACAAAGTCTCTTTTAATTTGCTCCACACTCCAACCACTCGATTTCCAGGGTTAACATATTCACCCCAAGCAAACAGCATCGAATCAACATGCAAATCTTTTTGGAAATTTTTTATATGTCTATTGATTTCTTTGATTACACTTGTTAAACTTTCATTTGCTTCACCCACAACACTTTGTGTCAATTCTCCAAAAGGAAGATTTGCCCAATTTGAAAGAAGTTTCAACGCGAACGCCCCAATAACAGCGACTTTTGGAGGAGCAAACGATTTCAATACAGACTCGGCCATAGAATCATTGATTTTATCAAAGTTAGGATTATCAATCTTTGCGACATTCCTTATAACTGCATCAACATGAGATTCCCAAGCACCCATTTTTTGCAACACTAGATAAATTAGATAGTTAGCAGAAATAGCCTTAAAAACATCTTCTTTTCCAAATTGAAAACAAGGAATCGCAGACTGTCCTATTTTAGGTTTTGCCACACTACGAGCTTCAACTACATCATACAAACCATTAAACTTGGACAGACCTTCTGACAGAATTCTATGATATTCTTGCTTTGTTTCCGCAGTACCACAATCAGCTTGATTCAAAACAATTATCACATGTTCATTTTTTTTCAACAAATCAGAAATAAACTGAATCTCAAAATTCTGAATACGCGATTTTGAATAACTAATGCAGTAGATTATAGCATGAATCTGTGTTTCGAAGGAACTCTTTAAGGAATCAATCTTGTCAAAAATAGTCTTTTCCCATTTTTCAATTCGCTTATTTTCCAATCCCCAGCTATCATATATAGTAATATCAAGAGACTCCCTACTTATGGTCTTTTTAGCAAATTCCCCTTCTGGAGTTATAGGAGTTCCCGCACCTGCAGCAAGTTCGTTTTTCCCATCCAAACCAAACAAATAGTTTATAAGAGAACTTTTACCAACACCAGTTTGACCAAGAATCATTGCATTCAAGGCTGTTTTTGCTTTATTTTCTAAATATATCATACATATCCTTTTTTCATACTCAAGTAGAAAGCAGAGAACATTCAAAAAAAACAGGGGAATTTTTAGCAATTCCCCAGTTAAATCATTTGTTTACTTGTTCAATTTAGACGAAAGAATCTGGTTTACCAAATTCATAAAATCGGAGTTAAAGAAATCATTGATATCAACATAGTAGTCAGATTCACCGTTTATCGCCTTTTCACACTGCTTATAAGCAAATACTGACGTTGCTTCGCCTATTGCCGCGGTAAAGGCAGCAGCAACAGCTGCGTTGATTACGCCTCCAACAAACGAACCAACTCCAGGAATCATTTTTATGAGATTTCCTGCAATTGCTTTACCTGCATTCTTAACACCAATTGCAGTAAGCAAGCCTGCCACAGCAGCAGCCCCTCCTGCAAATTTAAGTCCGTAAACATTCAATACCGCAAGAACAAGTCCAGTCTGTATCGGAATCAATATTACGGCATCACTGTATGGTATGGGAGAAGCACCAACTGTAGCTGCAGCTGCTGTTGCAGCAATAATTCTCTTTTTCGCCTGACTTTCCTTCTCTTTCAAGCCCTTCTTCATCGCACTCGCAAAACGATCTTTGCACATTTCGGGCATTTGATCCATAGACCATTCAATCAGCTCGTCCCAATCTGTATATTTATCGCCCTTTTCATCGCGAGCATTAATAGCCTCTTCTTTATTTGACGTTCTAAAGCATTTGATTCCAACGACGTCCATAGTTTGCCGTTTTACGGATTGAACCATTTCATCCAATTGAGTTTCATCAAGGTTATCAATTTGTGAAATGATGATGCACAGCTTATACTTTTCCGATCTAATTTTGTGGCAAAGTTCCGCATCATAGGGTGTAAAGCGTTTACTTGCACCATTAACAACATACCAAACGAGATGGACGCTTTCTTCGCCATCTATCCCCTTATGTTCGTCCTTACAAAGGAATTCATCAAAGAGCATTTTCTTATAATAGTCTTCTCTTCCAAGCTCATATCCTTCGCTATCATAAATATTAACCAAATCGTTCTTGTATAAAGTAATATCCCTAGTGCATGGTTCGCCATCACTGACTTTGGCCACTTCATCTTTAAAGATGAAATTGACTATAGATGACTTTCCCGCACCCGTTTGGCCACAAATCAAGATATTCGGTTTCTTGAAGGTTTCCTGGTATTTTCTCAACTCTTCGTCAAGTTTTTCTTGAGAATAAGCGAATTCTTCAGACATATTTATCTCCTTGTAAAAAATCTTCCTTTCTTATAGATTCCTACATTCCATTAGTTTTACCGATAGCCCTAATATAAAACGAGCAGACGACAATTAATGTCGTTTGCTCTCGGATTTCATAACTCCACAAAAAAAAGCGTGGAATTAATGCTACTTACCCTACAGTGGTTCGGCAAAACCTATACGGAATAAATGCAAAAACCCACGCCACGCGGCGTGAACCTATGCATCTTAGTTTTCCGTATTTCAAAAATTTTGCCGATTTCTGTAGGAAGCCAAGAGCAAAGCTCAAACTTATGTCAAAATGTTACTACTCGATAAAGCCTCTAGTTGAATAAACTCCGTTACTAATATAATAAATATACTCATATTTCTACAAAAATTTTTCAAAAAAATTGGCTCTGAATCGCCAAAACAAACGTGTTAAGTAATAGGGTGCCCCCCGAACAACAATCTTGTCATTATCTAGATAAAGATATATATTATGGACATAAAGATAAGCGATCACGCAAAACAGCGAATGGACGAGAGAGGCTTTTCCGAAAAAACAAGTGAGGTCTTTCTTTGATTCAAACGAGCCGATTACCTCTTGGAAAATTTCGGACTCTGACAACTCAGTGATTTTGGTTGATACAGTGTTTGATGAACAAGGGTTTAGGCTAGTTTATAACGCGCTCACAGATACTCTGATTACACTTTACCCAAGGAGGTAATTCATGACAGACAAAGAACTTGCATTGGCCCTTGAAAGGGAATATGAGGAAACGGGTGAAAACGCAGGCACCGCTATGCCCCCCGCACCTTCAATTGCTGCTGCCATAGCGACCGTTAAAAAGCGCAAGACCAAGGTAGGAACAAGTTTTGATCCGGGTGTTTTAGAAGCGTTCAAGGCAAAGGCAGAACGCGTCGGCATTCCTTATCAGACGCTGCTCAATTCCGTGGTCAAACGCTATACCGAAAGCAAGCTCGACATCGAAGTCGCGTAAATCCAAAAGAAATTTTATTTCCTAGGAAACAAACCCTTGCAGCCCGGCTCTCCGCCGGGCTTTTTGCTGTTTTTACAAAAATTTTACAAAAATTCGGGCATTGGCGGATTGAATCAAACGTGTTAAGAAATAGGGACTATCTCTAATTTAACACGAAAGGAAACTTATATGCCTGATGAAAATGCAAGTCGGCCGACCAAGAAGTACATTGTCACGAACGAGCGCGGCGAGGAATTCCTGCTGCCCAAATACGCGGCGACCTTCCGCATCCTGATGGATGACAAGGATACGATCCGCGATGTGCTCAACAGCCTGCTCCAGCTGGACCACGAACGCGAAATCACGGAGCTTGAATACGAATTCGAGAAGCCCATCGACATCTTTATGCCGGAGAATGATCCGGCTCGGCTTGATGTTTGGGTACACACTCGGGACAATCGCCATATGAATATCGAAATGCAGAACAAGGTGCACTCGTTCTTTTATGACCGCATGCAGCTCTACAACACGTACCTCACGCTGCGCGGCAAGTACGAGTTTAACCGTTCTCCCTATTTCTTGGGCCTACCGGAAGAGGAACGCAGGTATCGCTACTACGAACTTCCGGAAACGGTATCCATCTGGCTTTGCAACGACCCGATTCTCAAGCCGAAGGATATCTACAAGGATGTATGGTCCACCTATAGCGAACATGATGTCAAGTCTGGGAACGCCCTTCCCATTTCGCGGAAAAATAGGTATATTGTTATTGACTTGCCTAATTTCGTGAAGTTGCGCAAGGGTGTGAAAACCCGCGAGGATTTCTGGCTTAGGCTTATCTCTAGGGGGCCACTCCAGGTTCCCAAGACGGAAGATCCGATTTTCGCGAATGCACTTGACCGCTTGCGTGTAAGTCGCATGAGCCCAGAACTTTTGAAAGCATTGGAGGCTAACATGTTCGACCATCATGAATACGAAGTTCTCGAAGCTGAAGCCTTCCTCAAGGGCGAAGCAAGGGGCCTTGCTAGTGGTATGAAAAAAGGTGCCCAGCAGGAACGCGAAAAGAACGAAGCCCTGACTACAAAACGAGCCAATTATCTCCGCTCGCAGAATGTACCGGACGACGTGATTTCTACAATGCTTTCGCTTAAGTAATCTATAAGCACAAAGGTAGTCGGAAGGCTACCTTTTTTGATATTTTTACGCATCCTTCACGCAGCGGATTGAATTCGCGCAGGAGAAGTCGTTCCAGAAGCGGTCGAGAACAGCATCGTCGTAGAAGTTGTCCAGGCAAACGCGGTAAGCCCATTTGTTTCGCCCGACAGAACTCCAGAAACGAGTGTGTCGGCCTCGTGCTCCGCAAAAACCGAATTCTTCCATGCAACCCGCCGGATACGCCGTAAAGTTGAATGCATCAGCACTTTTGCCAACAGGGAACAGTTCGTCTTCTTCCCAATCGTCTTTGGACTTTAACGCAAGAGCCGCCCCGAGGTAAGTTTCGGCACCATGCTCGCCCATTTCACATTTTGCGCCAACTGCATTAAACAAGTCTCGCCAATCGTCATTGTTCGGCAAGCGCCAGCCCTCGGGGACTGCGGCTTCTGCAAATTTCCAGTAGTAGCACAAGCCATATTTCTTCACATTTGGGTCGCAGTTCCAATCGTAAGGCGGCGTTTCGCCATTCAAGCACAAATACCCCATGCCGCCGGCATACGCCTGCGCACCTTCGCATTTATGCCGCAAGTTTTCGGCGAACCAAATCTGATTTCCGATTTTCACGGTGCGGTAGGTTTCACCGTCTCGCGGGTCTGTAAAGTATGAGTCTTTCATAAAAGCCACCTACATAATCAAGTTCACTATGAGTTTGGTCATGGTTTCACGTTCTTCGGGTTTGCTTTCGGCAATGAGCAGCGTGAGTGCGACTAGGGCTCCATCGCTTACGATTTTGGAGCCGTCCACTCGATAAAGGATATCGTTGCGCGACATATACCACAAGAAAATGAACGCAGCAATGCGCTTATTGCCATCGACAAAGGAATGGTTCTTGACAAGCAGATACAGGAGCGTTGCCGCCTTCATCTGTACGGTCGGATAAAGTTCCTTGCCGTCGAAGGTCTGATAAATTTGTCCGAGTGAACTCTTGAAAGAAGCATCCTTTTCGACACCGAAGATTCCGCTGTCGCGGAATTTTTCCTTGAGTACACCAATCGCTTCCATCGCCAGTTCATAGGTAATGGGGCCATTCGTTTCACTATAGTCGACACCGGTCTTCGGGAATTCCAACTGCTGGTGATCGTAACGATCCAAAGTTTCAAGGGCAGCTCGAAAGTCACCAATGACATTCGATATTTCAAGTTTTTCCAATCTGTTCATGACGCACTCCTTTTTGGGGAACATCACGAATATAGATTGCACATGCGACAATTAGCGTCGTTTGCAGATACAAAAAATCCCCGCCCGAGGGCTGGGACTTTTCAAGAATATTTTAGTAGAGATCCTTCGACTACGAGGCTTTGCCTCTCCGCTCAGGATGACACTACTAGTAAATAAACTGGCATTTGGGCTTCCACCTTCGACGGAAGCCCATGCTTTTCATCAATAGATGAAAAGCATCTCCCTATACTTCGGCAGAGGCCACATTTCGTCGGGGACGACCTTTTCGAGGCCATCGACAACCTTGCGCAAAGCGGCCATCGCATCGAGAATGCCTTCGTGCAGGCCGTTCAGGCTTTCTTCCATCGTAGCGATGGCGGCGCTCAGATTCTTGACGCCTTCGCCCAGAGACTTCACGTACGCATCGACGCCAGGGAAGCCCTGGTTGAGAGCCATTTCGTTGGTCTTGAGGGCGCTGGAGTAAGCTTCGACGACCTTCGGCAAGATGATGTTCTTGGCCATGTCGCGGCAGACTTCGCCTTCGATGTGGATCCTCTTGTGAAAATCTTCGACGTTGATTTCGTAGCGGGATTCCATTTCGCGGCGATTCATGACGCCGTACTTTTCGAACAACTGAATATTTTCTTCCTTGGTGAGGGCCTTGAGAGCTTCCACGGAGGTGCGAATATTCGGGAGACCGCGGCGTTCGGCTTCGGCAACCCATTCATCGGTATAGCCGTTACCATTGAAGATGACACGCTTGTGTTCCTTCACAATCTTCTGCAGGATCTTTTGCAGGCCCGTGTGGAAGTTCTTTTCGTCAAGCTTTTCGAGCTGTTCCGAAATCATGTCGAACGCTTCGGCCACGATGGTGTTCAGAACCACGTTCGGTTCGGAGCAGCTCTGGCTGGAACCCGGTGCACGGAATTCGAACTTGTTGCCGGTGAAGGCGAACGGAGAAGTTCTGTTGCGGTCGGTGGCATCACGCGGGAGAGCCGGGAGCATGTCGGCGCCGATGCGGAGTGCACCAGCTTGCTTAGAGGACTTGGGCACGCCCTGTTCGATCTGTTCGATGACGTCCATGAGCTGGTCGCCGAGGAACATGGAGACAATGGCCGGAGGCGCTTCGTTTGCACCGAGACGGTGATCATTGCCGGCGCCAGCAGTCGTCATGCGGAGCAAGTCAGCGTGGGTGTCGACAGCGTAAATGATGGCGCAGAGCGTGGTGAGGAACACGGCGTTCTGGTGCGGGTCCTTACCCGGATTGAGCAAGTTACCCTTACCGTAAGACACGGACCAGTTGTTGTGCTTGCCGGAACCGTTCACGCCGGCAAAAGGCTTTTCGTGCAGCAGGCACACGAGGCCGTTCTTGTCGGCCACGTTGCGGAGCACTTCCATAATCATCATGTTGTGGTCGCACGCGAGGTTCACTTCCTCGAACATCGGAGCCAGTTCGAACTGGGCAGGCGCCACTTCGTTGTGGCGGGTCTTGGCCGGAATGCCGAGCTTCCAAAGTTCGATTTCCACTTCGTTCATGAAGTTGAGGATTCGAGCCGGGATGCTACCGAAGTAGTGGTCATCCATCTGTTGGTGCTTCGCGGGAGCGGCACCGAACAGAGTGCGGCCAGCTTGGTACAGGTCCGGGCGTTGCAGGTAAAAGCGCTTGTCGATGAGGAAGTATTCCTGTTCGGCGCCGAGCGTGACCGTCGTCTTCTTCGGGCCCGCCTTGAAGCAGGTCATGAGGCGGCGGGTAGATTTAGAAAGAGCTTGCAAACTGCGCAGGAGCGGAGTCTTCTTGTCGAGCGCTTCTCCGGTGTAGCTGCAGAATGCAGTCGGGATGCAGAGCGTTGCACCATTGCCGTGAC